>JARXZD010000033.1 GCA_029893765.1 Bacilli bacterium PM5-9 | reverse complement strand
GGAATTAAATCATACAATAAAAAGAACTGGAACTTAATGTAAGACTAAATTCCGTTTAAAAAGGTTAAACTGGAATTTACTTTTTCAATTTACAATGAAAATTATTTTAGTTATGTCAATAATAATGTTTGCTGTTAATATATATTCTATGATAATATCAGGTACAATAATGGATGAATATTATTTTGAAAAAAATAATGTTTTATTGGATAAATATATGTTTATCTCATGGATATCTTTGTTTATTTCTTTTGTATTAATGATATGTGTGATAACAGTAGATAGATATAATAAAAGAAACAAGTAAAAATAACAAATTTATTGTTAAGCTTTTTAATATTTAATTTTAAATAACTTAAGGTAACATAAGGCGTTTTTAAATAAATACGTCTTTTTTTATCATCATATATTTAACCTTTGTTTTGTTTTTAAAAAGTGTTATACTATATGTTGTAATATGGAGGTTATAAAGTGGAGCTAATATTAAATGTAAATGAAAAAGAATTCAATGATTTTGTTTTAAAAAATAATCCAACAAATATCATGCAAACTTCGTATTGGGCTAAAGTTAAAGATGTTGATTGGAAACCACACTACTTAGTTTTTAAAGAAAATGGTAACATAGTAGCAAGTGCCTTATTGTTAGAGAGAAAGGCTTTTTTAAGTTATTCAATGTTTTATTGTTCACGTGGATTTATTTTAGATTATAGTAATGAAGATATTCTAGCAAGCGTAATTAAATTGAGTAAAGACTATGTTAAAAAGAATAGGGGATTTGTACTTCGTTTTGATCCTGAAATTGCTTTGTATAAAAAAGATTGTCGTACAATGGAAGTAATTGAAAATAATGAAGAAACTTTTAAAATGCTTAGTAAACATGCTAAAAGTACAGGATTGAATAAAAATATGGATAGCACCTTTCAACCACGTTTTCAAATGGTTGTTAATTTAAAAGATGGTGAATTAAAAGAAAAAGTTAAATCAAAGAAACGTCGTTTAGTTAATGATACATATTTAGAAACAAGAGGTTATCAAATCATTGATAATACATGTGTTGAAGGTGTAAAAGAATTTGCTCGTCTTTCTAAGCTAACTGAAGAAAAACAAGGTGTTGCATTAAGAAATGAAGAGTATTTTATGAAAATGTATAATGCTTTTAAAGATGATGGTTATATTAAAATATATATGGCTCAAGTAAATGTTGATGAACTAATTGAGTATAATAAAACACTAAAAGATAGTGATAATGAAATAGCTCGTCTTGAAGAAATTAAACAAGAAATGGGAAATATCATTAATACAAATGCAATTATATGTATTTATGGTACTAACATGGTTCAAATGTTTTATGGAGCTAGTGATGATAAGTTTTCTAAATATAAGGCAGGATATAAATTACATTATCAAGCAATGGATGATGCAAAAGAAAATGGTTATGATTATTTCAATCTTGGTGGTGTTTCTGGAACATTAGATGATGGATTAACTCGTTTTAAATCTGAATATCATCCAGAATTATTTGAATATGTTGGTGATTTTGATATTGTAAATAATGGTTTTGTTTATTCTTTATTTATGAAAGGATTACCTTTATTGAAAAAAATAAAGCGTAAATTAAAAAAATAATGGAATTAATAAGTTCAATATCAAATCAAAAAATAAAAGAAATAAAAAAATTGCGAATGAAAAAATATCGTGATAAAAATAAAGAGTTTATTGTTGAAGGAGAACACTTAGTTGAAGAAGCAATAAACAATGATAGTTTAAAAACAATAATTACAATGGATGTAGATTATGTTAATAGTGATTATGAAGTTATTTATGTAAGTGATATTGTAATGAAAAGTCTTAGTTTATTATCTTCAATTCCTCGATTAATTGGTATATGTCAAATTATTGATAGTGAAGTTAATCTTGAAAAAAACCTTGTTGTTTTAGATGGTATTCAAGATCCAGGAAACTTAGGAACGATTATTAGAAATGCGTTAGCATTTAACTTAAATAACTTGATTTTTGGTTTAGATTGTGTTGATATTTATAATCCAAAAGTAATTCAGGCTAGTCAAGGAGCTTTATTTCAAATCAATTTTGAATATTGTAATTTAAAAGAAAATATTTTAACTTTAAAGGATAATAATTACACCTTAATTGGCACATCACTTGAGAATGGAATTGAATTAAAAAAAGATACTGTATGTAATAATAAAAAAGCATATTATTTTGGTAATGAAGGGCAAGGAATAAAAAAAGAGATTTTAGATTTAATGGATGTTAATTATTTTATTGAAATAAATAATATTGAATCATTAAATGTTGCTTGTGCCTCAGCAATAATTTTTTATCAGTTTCAATAAAAAATTAGTACAATTCACATAAATATGATATAATAAATAAAGAGCGGTTACATATTTGTAACTTGAAATAATTTAGAAATAAAGGAGATTTCGTAATGAAAAATGTTGTTGGAAGTATTTATACAGGGGAAATTGTTCACAAAGATCAAAATTCATATTTAGTTGATTTAGGAATTGGATTTGATGCGATTTTAAACAAGGAAGAAGCAGAAGGTGAACTTGAGGTTGGAGATCAAGTTGATGTAATTGTTGCTTACTATGTTAAGGATGATTACTTTGTTTCAATGAAAGGTGTATCTCGTAAAAAGCGTACTGAAGAATTAGATGCTTTAATTGGTACAGATCAAACAACACGTGGAAAGGTTACGTCATATAAAAATAAACGTTTCATTGTTGATTTAGGAAATGGAGCTAAAGGTAGTGTTTATGTAAAAAACATGGATACAAAGTTCATTGAAGATGGTTCTGGTTATATTGGAAATGAATATGATTTTTTAATTGTTGAAAAATCAAGAAGAGGTTTTGAGGATTATGATTTAAATCGTCGTGATTTATTAGTTAAAGAACATGCACTTGCTAAAGAAGAATTTAATAGTAAATACCATGTTGGAGATAAGGTAGTAGGAAAAGTAGTAGAAGCTATTGAAGCAGGAATTATTTTAGATGTTGATGGAACAAATTGTTTTATTCCTCGTTCTGAAATTGCTCATTATGCTTTAAAAGAAATGCCTGAAGTTGGTACTGAATTTGAAGCTATTGTTAAAGAAGTTCAAGAGCGTTCATTAAGTTTAAAAGGATCAATAAAAGAATTACAGTCTCATCCATTTGAACAAGCTAAAGACCTTAAAATTGGAGATATCATTAAAGGTAAAATTTCAAGAATTGTTGAGTATGGTATTTTTACTGAAATTTTTGATCATTTAGATGGATTAGTTCATATTAGTGAAGTTAGTTATGAGCATACAAAAGATTTATCAAATTTTGAAGCTGGTCAAGATATTGAAGTTAAAGTTATCAATGTTGATAATGATAAAAGAAAAATTGGTTTATCAATTAAAAGATTACAACCTTCTCCATACGAATATTTAAAAGAAAAAGTAAATGTTGGAGATACAATTAGTGTTTTAATTAAAAGAATAACTGAAAATGGTATTAGAGTAATGGTGATGGATAATTTCTATACTACTATTATTAATGAAGATATTCATGATTTCTCTAAAATAAAACCAACACTTAGAATTAACGATCGTTTAGAAGTTATTGTAATGGAATTAGATGATGAAAACGAAAAAGTTGTTTTAAGTAATGAAGAGTTTGTAAAAAAAGAATATGAATTATTAGAACAAAGTATTTAAAAAAAGAGTTTAACTCTTTTTTTATTAAGGTGTGGTTTATTATATGAAAAATAAAAAAGGTATGATACAGAAACTATTAGTAGTTATTTTTATGGTTGTTTTTATAATTGTCTTTTTTATTGCTTTAGAAAATGATAAAATAAAGCGTATTGAAAAGAGTATTGTAAATTTTCAAACCGAATATCAACAATATATTAGTGATGAAATAACTGTAAAGAAACTTGATAAATTAGTTGAATCTAGTTCTTTTAGCAGTAACTCTTTATCAAAGTTTTATCAAAACTTTAAGAGTAATACTTTGAAAAAATTTGAAGAAGATTATTTATCTGAATTATATATATTTAATTTTCTAAAAAATGAAGATACTACGAGTTTTACTAAAGGAAACAATAATTATTTTAATAAATTGATAGAAAGTAATAATAATTATGCCTTAGAATTAGAAGAAAAAAATGATGTTGAAACTTTAAAAAAGTTTTCAAAAAATAATAGAATATTACAAAGAATCGCAAGTAATGAATTAAGAAATGATTCAAGAGTTATTGCAGAATATACGAATGCTAAAAATAATAAAGGCACAACAGTAGCAATTATGGATGATTGTTTTTATAATCAATATTCTATTCAATGGTCAATTGATAAAGAACTATCAACAAAATACTGCAATAAACTGAAGCTTTCAAATTGTAATAATATTATAAAAAATAAGCCTAGTCTTATTGGATATACCTTAAACAATCCAAAAGCAATTAATAGTAAGCGTTTATATGTTGATTATGTTTCATATCAAAAAAATGATTTTAGATTAGATAAACAAAACCAATTAAAAGCAAGTGAAGCAAATTATAATGTTTATGCTGAAGTTTATTATAAAGAAATTTTAGGTCGTAAAATTTATAAATATAATGTTGTTTTAATTGAAAAAGATTATGAATTAAATTGTAAATTACCAAAATAAAAATGCGTTTAAGTAGTTGTTTGTTTATAAATTATTTAAATGAACAACTTTTTTAAATGCTTATTTTAAATGATGCTTTAAAATGCCCTTTTTTTAATTAAAGATAATGGGTTATAATGATGAACACATCTTTTTTGAAAAAAGTAGTTGTTATTGAAAAAAAATTGTGTTAGAATTAGTTAGGTAGAAATTCCAGACTAGTACAATGAGAATAAAAATAGTGAGATACTAGTCAAAACATGGTATTTTTTTTTGTGCAAAAAAGGAGGAGTAACATGAGCTTATTTAATCTACGCAATTATTCAAAAGATGATATTATTGAGTTGTTGGACTTGGCTTTAGAGTTTAAAAATGGAAAAGAAATCGACTTTCAACAAAGGAAAGTGGTTGCTAATTTGTTTTTTGAACCAAGTACAAGGACACATTATTCTTTTGATATGGCAGCTAAACGATTGGGTTGCCAAACAATTAGTTTTAATCCAGCAGGTAGTAGTCTTGCAAAAAATGAAACATTTTATGACACTGTTAAATTTTTTGAAGCAATTAAACCTGATGCTTTAGTTATTCGACATAAAGAAGATAATTATTATAAACAATTTAAAAATATAGAGATCCCTATTATTAATGGCGGAGATGGTGTTTGTAACCATCCAACACAATCTTTATTGGATTTGTTGACAATCTATGAGAATTTCAAAACTATTAGTGATTTAAAAATTTTAATAGTTGGTGATATAAAACATTCTCGAGTTGCTCATACCAATATTGAAGTACTAGAAAGATTAGGTAATGAAGTTTATCTTACAAGTGCTAAGCCATTTCAAGAAAAGGATCTTTTTTTTGTAGATTTTGATGAATACATTGATAAAGTCGATGTAGTAATGTTGTTGAGAGTACAATTTGAAAGACATCAAGAGGCAGATGGTTTATCTTATGATACTTATTTAGATGAGTATGGATTAAGTGAAAGTCGTTATGATAAATTAAAAGATAATGCTATTATCTTACATCCTGCTCCTTTTAATAGAGGTGTTGAGATAGCTGGAAGTTTAGTAGAAAGAGAAAAGTCTAAAATATTTGAGCAAATGTCTAATGGATTGTTTTTAAGAATGGCGGTGCTTTATAATGAGCTTAAATAAATATTGTTTAAAAAATGGTTTAGTTTATTATAAGAATGATTTTAAAAAGTTAGATATTTTAATTGAAGATGGCTATGTTATAGAGATAGGAGACATTGAATGTGATTGTGAAATAATAGATTGTTCTAATAAATTAATTACACCTTCATTTATTGATGTTCATGTGCATTTTAGAACTCCAGGATTTAGTTATAAAGAGGATTTAAAAACTGGAAGTATAGCTGCTTTAAAAGGTGGTTATTCTCATGTTTGTGAAATGCCAAATACTAAGCCATGTTTAGATGATTATAAAACGATGGTTGAACACTTAAATAGTATAAAAAATGAAGCTTATTGTCATATTTTTCCTTTTAGTGCAGCTTCAATAAACCTTGAGGGAAAAGAAATGGTTAATATTGATAATCTTTCACAATTAGAAATTGCTGGATTTAGCGATGATGGCAAAGGTATTCAATCATATGAAATGATGAAAGAGGTTTTAATTAAGGCTGGCGAAAATAATAAAATATTTAGTGGGCACTGCGAAGATGAAAGCGAATTTAGTGATGGAATGGGTTGTATTGGTGTGGGAAAAACAAGTGAAAGTAGCGGTTTAAAAGCAATTTCAAATAGAAGTGAATATGCAATGATTGCACGTGATATTGAAATAATTACTGATATTCATAATAAGAAAAATTATCAATATCATGTTTGTCATATTTCAACAAAAGAATCACTAGACATTATAAAGCAAGCAAAAGAGAGAAATTATAATGTTAGTTGTGAAGTAACTCCTCATCATTTAATAAGTGATGAAAGTGAAATTGACATTAAAAATAGTAATTATAAAATGAATCCACCACTTCGTAGTAGAAATGATGTAGATAGTTTAGTTGCTGGATTAAATGCTGGAGTAATTGAAGTAATTGCAACTGATCACGCTCCTCATACTGATGAGGAAAAAAATAAAGGTTTTGATAAGGCTCCTTTTGGAATTATTGGTCTTGAACTAGCATTCTCTTTATTAAATACTTATTTAATTAAAGAAAATAAAGTTGAATTAAAAACAATATTGAAATGTTTAATTGATAACCCTAGTCGTTTATTTAAGATAGATAATAGTTTAAAAGTTGATAATAAAGTATACTTAAATATAATTGATTTAGATAAAAAAGTAGTGTATACAAAGGATAATTTAAAATCTAAATCGAGTAATACATTTTATTTGAATAGAGAATTGTTTGGTAAAGTTGAAACAACAATTTTTGAAGATAAGCAGTATCATTGGTAAAAAATAAGGAGGATTATAATGGCAAAAAGACAAGATTTAAAAAAGATATTAGTAATAGGTAGTGGTCCAATTGTGATTGGACAAGCTGCTGAGTTTGATTATGCTGGAACACAGGCATGTATGGCATTAAAGGAAGCTGGGTATGAAGTTATTTTAATTAACTCAAATCCTGCAACTATTATGACTGATCGTAGTATGGCTGATAAAGTATATATGGAGCCATTAACAATCGAATATATTTCTAAAATAATTAGAAGAGAAAGACCAGATGCGATTATTCCAGGACTTGGTGGTCAAACTGGACTTAATATGGTTGTTGAACTAGCAAGTAAGGGTGTTTTAGCTGAATGTCAAGTTGAGATTTTAGGAACTAGTCTTGATTCAATTAAAAAAGCTGAGGATAGAGAATTGTTTAAGGATTTATGCTTAGAAATTAATGAACCAATTATTGAAAGTGATATTGCTAATACGATTGATGAAGCACTTATAATGGCAAATAAAATTGGATATCCAATTGTTTTAAGACCAGCATTTACTTTAGGAGGAACTGGTGGAGGTTTTGCTTATAATGATGAAGATTGCAAAAAAATTGCTCATAGTGCTTTAGAATTGTCGCCTGCAAATCAAGTATTAGTTGAAAAATCATTGTTAGGTTATAAAGAAGTTGAATTTGAAGTTATTAGAGATAATAAAGATAATGCAATTGTAGTATGTGATATGGAAAATGTTGATCCTGTTGGAATTCATACTGGTGATAGTATTGTAGTTGCACCAACTAAAACTTTAGCCGATGATACTTTAAAAATGTTAAGTGATTCAGCAATTAAAATTATTAAGTCTTTAAAAATTGCTGGTGGTTGTAATGTTCAATATGCATTAAATCCAACTTCAAATGAATATTATGTTATTGAAGTAAATCCACGTGTTTCACGTTCAAGTGCTTTAGCTTCAAAAGCAACTTCATATCCGATTGCTAAAGTAACGACTATGATTGCTGTTGGATATGATTTAAATGAAATACCTTTACTTGATTCAGATGCGAGTAGAGCACCTAAGGTTGATTATACTGTTTTAAAAGTATCAAGATTTCCTTTTGATAAGTTCTTTAGTGCTAATCGTAAGTTAAGCACTCAAATGAAAGCTACTGGTGAAGTAATGTCAATTGGATTAAACTTTGAAGAGGCTTTATTAAAATCCCTGCGTTCTTTAGAGTATAATTATGATTATTTAGATTATAGTCCTAAAGAAAATGAAAGTATTGATGATTTGCTTTTAAGAGTTAAAGAGGCTGATGATGAAAGAATATTTATTATTGGTTATTTATTAAGAAATGGTATAAGTAAAGAAAAAATTGTTGAATTAAGTATGATTACACCATATTTCATTGATAAAATTGCAGAAATCATTGATTTTGAAAAAGAATTAAAGCTTGATAAGGATATCATTTTAAAAGCTAAACAATTAGGTATGAGTGATGAAGTTATTGCAAATATTATTGGTTTAAATGAAAATGATATTAGAAAATATCGCCTTGAAAATAATATTGTTGTAGGGTATCAATATGTTGATGCTTGTGCAATTAATGAGTATGTTCCATATATGTATTCATCATATAATGCTAAAGATAATAGTAAAATTACTAGCAAAGAAAAAATATTAGTTTTAGGGTCTGGGCCAATTAGAATTGGACAAGGTGTAGAGTTTGATTATTCAACAGTTCATTGTATTAAAACTATTAAAGAGTTAAATTATGAGGCAATAGTTGTTAATAATAATCCTGAAACAGTTTCAACTGACTACACTATAAGTGATAAACTATATTTTGAACCAATTACAATTGAAGATGTTTTAAACATTGTTGAATTAGAAAAGCCACTTGGCGTAGTTGTTCAATTAGGAGGACAAACAGCAATCAATCTTGCTCAAGGATTAAGTGATAATGGTGTTAAGATTTTAGGTACAAGTAATGAATCAATTGATATGGCAGAAAATAGAGATTTGTTTGAAAAACTATTAAAACAAGAAAATATCAAACAACCTAAAGGTCAAGCAATTTCATGTATTGATGAGGGAGTTAAGGTTGCTAATGAAATTGGATATCCAGTCTTAGTTAGACCTAGTTTTGTTTTAGGTGGTCAATCAATGAGAATTGTTTCAAATGATGATGATTTGCTAATTTATTTGAATAATATTAGTGAGGTTAGTGTTGAAAAACCAATTCTAATTGATAAATATGTAGTTGGGAAAGAAGTTGAACTTGATGCTTTATGTGATGGTGAAACAGTTTTAATACCAGGTATAATGGAACATATTGAAAAAACTGGAGTTCATTCAGGAGATTCTATTAGTGTTTATCCAACGTTTTCATTAAATGATAAAATTACTCAAAAAATTGTTGATATAACTACTAAAATTGGTTTAGCTTTAAATATTAAAGGATTATATAATATTCAATTTATTGTTGATAAAAATGAAGATGTTTATATTATTGAGGTTAATCCTCGTGCTTCAAGAACAGTTCCGTTTATTTCAAAGGTAACAAGTACTAATCTTAGTGAATATGCAACTAAAATTATGTTAGGTTATAAGATAAATGATTTTGGTTTAGGACAAGGTTTAATGCCAATTAAAAGTAAAAAAGTTTATGTTAAAACTCCGACGTTTAGTTTTTCTAAGATTGCAGGTTTAGATATTAATTTAGGACCAGAAATGAAATCAACTGGTGAAGCGATTGGTTATGATATCTCACTTAATAAAGCTTTGTATAAAGCTTTACAGGCTAGTGGTATGAAAATTAAAGATTATGGTACTGTTTTAATTACAGTTGCTGATGAAGATAAAGAAGAAGCATTAAAAATTGCCAAACGTTTTTATAATTTAGGATTTAACATTGTTTCTACTAAAAATACTGGACAATTTTTAAAAGATAATGGATTGAGAGTTAAGGTCTTGAAAAAGCTTAGTGAAGGTAGTAATGAAATAATTGACTGGATAAAAAATGGTTATATTAAGTATATTGTTAATACACAATCAAGTGGAAGTGAACAATCTAATAGTGATGGATATACAATTAGAACAAATGCTGCTTTAAATAATATAACAACTTTTACTAGTTTAGATACTGTTAATGTTTTATTAACTATTTTAGAAGAGAGGGGTATTTATGTTGATACAATCTAAAACTGATTTAATGAAGGTAATTAGTAATGAATTGATTGCTAAAGATACATATAAGATGGTCTTTGATTATAAATTAAAAGCAAAAGCTGGACAATTTATTAATATTAAATTGGATAATCACTATTTAAGAAGACCAATATCTATTTCAAAAATATTTGCTGATAAATTTGAAATTATATATAAAATTAAAGGTCAAGGAACTAAAGATTTAGCAAGTATCAAAGCTGGTACTTATTTAGATATTTTATTTCCATTAGGTAATGGGTTTGAGTTAGTTAAAGATAAAAATGTTTTACTAATTGGTGGTGGAATTGGTATTCCTCCTTTATTACAACTTTTTGATGAGTTGAAAGAAAATAACGAAGTTAAATTACTTATTGGAATTACTGACATTGAAGAAAATGCATACGATAGTTACAATCCAATGATTGCTACTATTAATAAATCAGATTATTTTCAAGGAAATGTTATTGAATATTTAAAAAATAATGATATTCAATATGATTATATATATTCATGTGGACCAATGCCAATGCTTAATGCTTTACAAAAATATGTCAATGTTGAGGGACAAATATCTATAGAAGAAAGAATGGGCTGTGGTTTTGGAGCGTGCATGGGTTGTAGTTGTCAAACAAAAAATAAAGAAAATAAAAGAATCTGTGTTGATGGACCAGTATTTAAGATAGGGGAGTTGGATTTAGATGAATACTAAAATAAATATTCCAGGTTTAGAGTTAGATAATCCAATTATTCCTGCAAGTGGAACATTTGGATTTGGTTATGAGTTTGCAAATTATTATGATATAAATATTTTAGGAAGTATTTCACTTAAAGGAACAACACTTGAAGCTCGCTATGGTAATCCATTACCAAGAATTGCTGAGTGTAAAGAAGGTTTAATAAATGCGATTGGTTTACAAAACCCTGGTATTGATAAAGTTCTTAGTGAAGAGATACCAAAATTAGAAAAAGTTTATCATAAAAAAGTGATTGCTAATGTGGCAGGTTCAACTTTTGAAGACTATGTTGAGTGTGCTAAACGCTTTGATAAATGTGATAATGTTGGAATATTAGAAATAAATGTATCATGCCCTAATGTAAAAGAGGGTGGAATTAGCTTTGGTGTTGATGAAAAAATGTTATATGAATTAGCATTAGAAATAAAAAAGAATGTAAAAAAACCAGTATATATTAAATTAAGTCCAAATGTTAGTGATATAGTTTCACTAGCAAAAGCTTGTCAAAAGGCAGGTGTTGATGGCTTAGTGATGATCAATACTTTGTTAGGAATGAGAATTGATTTAAATACTAGAAAACCAGTAATAGCCAATAAAATGGGTGGTTTTTCAGGGCCAGCAATTAAACCAGTGGCTTTGAGAATGATATATCAAGTGGCAAAAGAAGTAGATTTACCAATTATTGGATGTGGTGGAATTAGCAATGCTTATGATGTTATTGAAATGATGTTAGCAGGTGCTAGTGCAATTCAAATTGGAAGTGAAAATTTAATTGATCCATATGCATGCAAGAAAATAATAGAAGATTTACCTAATGTAATGAAGGAATTAAATATTGAGAATTTAAATGATATTATCGGAGGTGCATTAAATGAATAGAGATGTTATTATTGCTTTAGATTTTGATAATAAAGAAGAGGTAATTGATTTATTAAATAAATTAAATCAAGAAGTATATGTTAAAGTAGGAATGGAATTATTTTATAGTGAAGGTCCACAAATAATTAAAATTATTAAAGATTTAAATCATAAAGTTTTTCTTGATTTAAAAGTTCATGATATTCCAAATACTGCTGCAGGTGCTATGAGATCATTAAAAAAACTTGATGTTGATATTGTAAATGTTCACTGTGCAGGTGGTATTAAAATGATGAAAGAAGCTAAGGAAATTTTTAAAGGTACTAATACTTTAGTTATTGGTGTTACGCAACTTACTAGCACTTCTCAAGAAGTTTTAGAAAATGAGTTATTAATCGATAAAAATATTGATGATGTTGTTTTAGAGTATGCAAAAAATGCTAAAGAAGCAGGATTAGATGGTGTTGTTTGTTCACCTTTAGAAGCAAAAAGCATTCATGAAGAAGTTGGTAGTGATTTTAAAACTGTTTGTCCTGGTATTCGCTATGCAAGTGGTAGTGATGATCAAGTTAGAATTACAACGCCTGAAAAAGCAAGAGATTTAACATGTGATTATATAGTTGTTGGTCGTCCAATAACTAAAAGTGAAAATCCTGCAAAAATGTATCAAAAAATTAAGAAAGAATTTGAGGGATAAAATATGGAAAAAACAATCGCTAAAAGCTTATTAGAAATTCAAGCAGTTTTCTTAAAACCAGATGAGCCATTTACATGGGCAAGTGGTATTAAAAGTCCTATTTATTGTGATAATCGTTTAACTTTGTCTTTTCCAAATGTTAGAGATATTGTTGAACAAGGGTTCGTTGATTTAATAAATAAAGAGTTTAGTGATGTTGATTGTATTGTTGGAACAGCAACCGCTGGAATTGGACATGCAGCAATAATCGCTTCACTAATGAAAAAACCAATGGCTTATGTTAGAGGTAGTGCAAAAAAACATGGTCGTCAAAATTTAATTGAAGGTAAAATTGAAAAAGGTGCTAAAATTGTTCTAATTGAAGATTTAATTTCAACAGGAAAATCAAGTATTGAATGTATAGAAGTCTTAGAAAAAGAGGGTATTGAAGTACTTGGTGTTTGTGCAATCTTTACTTATGGAATGAAAAAAAGTATTGATAACTTTAAAGAAATCAATATGCCAATCTTTACTTTAACTAATTTAGATACACTACTTGAAGTAGCATCCACTAATAATTATATAGTTAGTAGTGATATTGAAAAAATCAAAAAATTTAGAGATAATCCTCAAGATGAAAGTTGGATAAAATAATAAAATTAAGCTTAATTTATTTTAAGCTTTTTTATTTAAGCTATGATATAATAGTTCAATAAATGGAGTTGATTTAATGAAAAGAAATATTTTATCTTTAATTGCATCGATAATTTGTGCTGTTCAAGTTATAATTTTAGTTATTATTACTGTTTCAAGTTTTCTTTTGAAAAATGATGTCGAATTTGAAAAAGCATTTATTGATAGTTTAGCTTTGCAAGGTTTTGCTTTATCTGATTATGGATATTCTTTTAATGAAATAATGGATGCAGCAAATATGGTGTTAATGTTTGCGATAGTTTTATATGTTTTAAAATTTTCGTTTAGTATTTTTACTTACCTTAAATCAAACTCAACACTTGTTTTAACAAGTGCAATTATTTCAGCAATACTAGTGCTTTTTATAATATTATTTACGGGTATTTTTATGCTTGCAAGCTTTGATTTTTTAATACTAATTATTTATTTAATAGTATATTTTTATGATAAAAGAAAGAAAAATGAAATTATAATAGAAAAAGATAAATTAGTAATTGATATTGAAATGTAGATTAATAAGGAGGTTTTTTAGATGAAAAAGGCTGTTTTAGTTGGAATTGGTTCAAATAAAGATATTTTGTTTGAGTCAATGTTAGAACTTGAAAATTTAGCATTAGCCAACAATATCGAATCTGTTGAAAACATTTATCAGACACTAGATAAAATGAATGTTTTTGGTTATGTAGGCAAAGGAAAATTAGAGGAAATAAAAAAGTTTTTTGAAGATAATGAAGACGTTAATATTTTGATTGCTAATGATGAGTTGAGTGCTTCACAAATTAGAAATATCATTAAATCACTAGAACCATTAGAAATAACTGTAATGGATAGGACGATGCTTATTCTTGATATTTTTTCAAGTAGAGCTAAAACAAAAGAAGCAATAATTCAAGTTGAAATTGCTAAACTTCAACATGATTTAGCTCATTTAGTTTTAAAAGATGAAAATTATGATCAACAGCGTGGTGATGGTTCACTTTCTAATAAAGGTAGTGGTGAAAAAAGAATTGATATTGATAGAAGAGTTTTAAAAACAAGAATTCATGATTTGAAAACAGAACTAAGTGAAATAAATAAAAGTCATTTGCAACAAAAGAAACAAAGAATTAAATCAGAGAAGTTTTTAGTATCTTTAGTTGGATACACAAATGCTGGTAAATCAACATTGATGAACAATTTAATTAATGAAGATATGAATAAGAAAGTATTTGAGAAAAACATGTTATTTGCAACTTTGGATACGAGTGTTAGAAAATTATTTTTACCAAATAAAAGGGAAGTTTTATTATCGGATACAGTAGGTTTTATTGATAAATTACCACATCAATTAGTTACATCATTTAAAACAACATTAGAAGAGGCCATAGATGCTGATTTAATAATTCATGTTGTTGATTATCATAATCCAAGTTATAAAAAACATATTGAAATAACTAATGAAACATTAAAAAGTATTGGAGTTAGTGATGATGTTAAAAGGTTATATGTTTATAATAAGGCTGATTTGTTAAATAATGTAATGAGTCCTGCAATTGTTGAAGATGGAATAATAATAAGTGCAAAAGATGAAAAAGGTATTGAATTATTAAAAGATGAGATAGTAAAAAAATTATTTTCTGATGAAAAAAGATGCCGTTTATTAATACCATATAGTGAATATAGTATTGTTGATTATTTTATTAAAAAGGCGCTTTAAAATACAGTGTGGGTGTGGGCGGTTTCTCCAATACTGTGTGGGTGCTTTTTTAATATATTAAAATATCGTGTGGATGAATATATATAGATATTTAAAACCCTTCGTGTTAATTTATAGTTGCGACCTATATTTATTAACGAAGGGAGGAATTATTATTCCTAATATTGAT
>JARXZD010000032.1 GCA_029893765.1 Bacilli bacterium PM5-9 | reverse complement strand
ATCTAAGATTAAAAAGTTAAAAACAATATCATGTGGATATAAAAAATTCGAAAGATTTAAAACTAGAATTTTTATAACAGAGAATCTAATTAAGATATAAAAAACCAACACAATAAATTGTGTTGGTTGATGCAACAATATCAATTTGAGTAATTATTCCACCCTATTTGACATTGCGTCTTTTATTCTAAAGCATTAACTTTACTTGTATATTTTTTTACACTGGTTTCTTGGAGTTCAACGTATGATACACCATTGTAATATACTCCATTCCACTTAAATTTATAATTTTTCATATTACCTTTCGTTGCATATATAATTGCAATTTGCAACATTTCTTTATGACTTAAATTAGTGTCAATCATAGTTGATACTTTTGTATACAACCCAGGCCATTGCCAAATTTTTGTGTTTTTCACTTTAGCAAATACTGCTTTAAAAACTTCTTGTTGTCTTAATCCACGTTCAATATCATTATCCGTTTTACGATGCCTTGAGTATGCTAAGGCCATTTCACCATCCATATGATATTCAGTTCCTTTTTCATAACAATATGAGTTTTTCTTGCCTTTTGAGTTTTGCTCACAAAAAGTTGCTGTTGATTTTAAATCAATTCCACCAATTGCATCAATAATCCCAATCATATTATCAAAATTTACTTTTGCATATTTATCCATACTAATATTTAATAATGAAGATGCAGCTTGCACAGTACAAGCTTTTCCTCCACCTTTATCAGGCCAATTAGTTGCACCATAGATATATGCATGAGTTATTTTATCACTTTGTTCTTCGCATGGTATATATGTATATGTATCTCTTGGAATACTAGCCATTAATATTTCATTTGACTTTGTACTTGCATTTACATTCATAATTGCATCTGCTCTTATTTCAGTATCAGCTTGCCCTTCTCTTTGATCTACTCCAATTACTACAAAATTAACAGGGCTAGCAGTATTTTTTATGAAAACTAAAAATGCAAATAAAGCAATCAACATTAATAATAGCGCTAATAATATTGAGATAATAATTTTCTTTCCTCTAAATTTTCTTTTCTTTCTTCTCTTTTTTTCTTTTCTTGGCATTTGGTAATTACTTGCTTCGCTTATATATTCTTGTTTAAGCGGCTTTCTTCTACCCGATGCAATATTAGGATCATCACTTATAGGTTGCTGTCTAATTGGTTCCTGCCTAATTGGCTCTTGTCTTCTTGGAATATCATTATAATTAGGCTCTCTATAATATGATTGTTCCTTTCTTAAAACCTCTTCAGGTTTTTTTCTTTTATTAAATTTAAAATCAGAATATGTATAACTATCTTCAATATTTTTTATTTTCGGTTTATCTAATTGATCTTTAGAAATATTACCTCTAAAAAAATCAATATCATGTCCATCTCTTTTATCGCTCATCTAAACACCTCGATATAATTATATCAAAAAAAACATAAGATTTCTTTATTTCCTCTAAAAAAACAAAACTGCTTTATCTACTATATTTTGCATTAAATAAAAAAAGAAGCAACTTTCGTTACTTCCATTTTAATAGTTTTTAAACAAATTCAATAATTGCCATTGGTGCATTATCTCCACGTCTAGGTCCTGTTTTAAGAACTCTTGTGTAACCACCATTTCTTCCTTCATATTGAGGTGCTACCTCATCAAACAATTTTTGAACAACTGTTTGTTTTACTGGCATTTCTTTTTTTACAGTATCTACAACTTTTCCGCCTTCTCTTACATTAACAGATACTTCTTTTACTTCAGTACTTGCTGTTTTATTTAGTAAGTATGATGCTGCTTGACGTCTTGCATGTAAATCTTGGCGTTTACCAAGTGTAATCATTTTATCAGCAATTTTCTTTACTTCTTTAGCACGCATTTCTGTTGTTTCAACACGTCCATAAATGATTAAGTCAGTAACTAATGCTCTAAGCATTGCACGACGTTTATTAGATGTTCTTCCTAATTTTCTTTGAGCCATCAATAAAGCCTCCCTTCAAATTCTAGTTCTCTTCTTCACGGTAAGATAATCCTAATTCAATTACCTTTTCCTTGATCTCTTTTAATGATTTTTTACCTAAGTTTCTTATTTTATTCATATCATCTTCAGTTCTACTGATTAATTCTTGAACTGTTTGAATATTAGCACGTTTTAAACAATTGTATGAACGTACTGATAAATCAAGATCCTCAATTGGCATATCTAATACCTTGAAGCTATTATCTTCTTCTTCATCAGCCATTACTTTTGTATCTAATGCTAAATCATTTAATTCAACAAATAAATTCAAGTGTTCCATAAGAATTTTAGCTGCTAAAGCTAAAACTTCTTGACATGTTTTTGAACCGTTAGTTATGATTTCCATAATTAATCTATCATATTTTTCGTTTTCCCCAACACGAGTTGGTTCTACACTATATGAAACCCTCTCAACTGGAGAGTAATTTGAATCAGTTGGAATCATACCAATTTGTTTAAGTTCTTTTTTATTGATATCTGCTTGAACATATCCACGACCATTTCGTGCATAAATATCCATTTGCAGATGACCATTTGCTGCTAAGTTAGCAATCACTAAATCTTTATTGATAACTTCAACACCAGCAGGAATTAAAATATCACTTGCGTAAATTGGTCCTTCACCCTTTTTATCAATTGTTAAAACAACTTCATCATCGTTATCAATTGATAAAACTAAATCTTTTAAGTTTAAGATAATAGAAGTAACATCTTCTACTACTCCATCAATAACACTAAATTCATGGTGAGCACCTTCTACATTTATTGCATATGTACTAGCACCTGGTAAAGATGATAAAAGAACTCTTCTTAAAGCATTACCTAAAGTAGTTCCAAAACCTCTTTCTAAGGGTTCGATGACAAACTTAGCATAACTAGTTTCACTATCATGCTCTTCAATTGAAAAATTTGTTCTTTCAAATTGTTTCATTTAGTACTCCCCTTTCCAAATAAGTCTCAACTATATTAACCTCTTGGTCTTTTTGGAGGACGACACCCATTATGAGGGATTGGTGTAACATCCTTAATTGCATTTATTTCTAATCCAGCAACTTGTAATGATCTTACTGCTGCTTCACGACCAGGTCCTGGTCCTTTAACATTTACTTCTACTTTCAATAAACCATGTTCCATTGCTGCTTTTGCTGCTGCTTCTCCAACCATTTGTGCTGCATATGGTGTGGATTTTCTTGATCCCTTGATTCCTAATGCTCCTGCACTTGACCAAGCGATTACATTACCATGTTCATCCGCAATTGTAACAATTGTATTATTAAATGTTGAATGAATATGTGCTACTCCATTCGCTATATTCTTTTTGATCTTACGTTTTCCACGAACAGGTCTTTTAGCCATATCGAAAACCTCCTTCTAATTATTTCTTCTTACCAACTACAGCACGACGTGGTCCTTTACGTGTACGTGCATTCGTTTTACTTTTTTGTCCTCTTACTGGCAATCCACGACGATGACGCATTCCACGATAACTTCCAATTTCCATTAGACGTTTAATATTTAGTGAAACTTCACGACGCAAATCTCCTTCTACTTTATATGAATCAATAATTGATCTAATTTTTGTTAATTCATCTTCGCTTAAATCTTTAACTCTTGTATCTTCACTTACTTCAGCCTTAGTTAAAATTTCTTGTGAAAGTGATTTCCCAATTCCATAGATATATGTTAACGAGATTACAACTCTTTTATCATTTGGAATATCTACACCTGCTATACGAGCCATATATTTGCACCTCCTATTTAATTATCCTTGTCTTTGTTTATGTTTTGCGTTTTCACAAATAACCATTACGCGACCTTTTCTCTTAATAATACGACATTTGTCGCAAATTGGTTTAACTGATGCTCTTACTTTCATAATAGTTTGACCTCCTATCACTACTTATGTCGAAAAGTAATTCGCCCACGTGTTAAATCGTAGGGTGAAATTTCTAATGTAACTTTATCACCTGGTAAAATGCGGATGTAATGCATACGGATTTTACCAGAAACGTGAGCATTAAGTACATGTCCGTTTTCTAATTCCACCTTAAACATAGTATTTGGTAGTGCTTCTAAAACAACACCGTCTACTTCAATAACATTTTCTTTTGCCATACTGTCCTCCTTTACAACTTAGTTAATATTTCATAACCGTCTGCTGTAACAACGATGGTATGTTCATAATGAGCAGTATTTTTTTGGTCAATCGTCTCAACCGTCCACCCATCGCTTAATGTTTTTGTGTATCTTGTTCCTTGATTAACCATTGGCTCTATTGCTAAAGCCATTCCTTCTTTGAGAATTGGACCACGTCCAGGTTTCCCATAATTTGGAATTGGTGGATCCTCATGCAAGTTACTACCAATGCCATGACCAGTATACTCTATTGGAACAGAATATCCAAAACTTTCAACATATTCTTGAATAGTACTCGATATATCCGATAAATGTACTCCTGGTTTTACGATTTCTAATGCATTATATAATGATTGCTTAGTAACATCCATTAGCTTTTGTGACTCTTCGCTAATTTTTCCAACTGCATATGTCCAACCGCTATCGCCATGATATCCATGATAACATGCTCCGACATCAATTGTAACAATATCACCTTCTTTTAAAGGTTTATCATTTGGAAAGCCATGAACTAATACTTGATTAGTTGATGCACAAACCGCAGCCGGAAAGCCACCATATCCTTTAAAAGATGGAGTAGCTCCATTACTAATAATTATTTCCTCAGCAATTTTATTAAGTTCATTAGTTGTGATGCCAGGTTTTATAATCTCTGCCATTTTCTCATGAACAAGCCCTACAATACGACCTGCTTCTCTCATCAACTCAATTTCACGCTTTGATTTTATAATTATCATTACTTAACTTCCTCTATAATGCTATCAATATCGTTAAATACCTCATCAACAGCTTGTAATCCATTTACTTCTTTCAATAAACCTTCTTTTGCATAAAAATCAATAAGTGGTTTAGTTTCACTAGTATATGTTTCCAATCTTACTGTTGCACTTGCTTCATTATCATCATCTCTTTGATATAATTCTCCACCACATTTATCACAAACATTTGCTACTTTTGGTGGTTTGAATTCTAAATGAAATGATGTTCCGCAACTTCTACACATACGACGAGATATTAATCTTTTTAATAAAACATCGAATGGTACATCAATGTTAATTACAACATCAATTTTTTTATTCATGTCTTTCAACATTTCATTTAAAGCAACAGCTTGATTAATTGTTCTTGGAAAACCATCAAATAAGAATCCTTTTTGACAATCATCTTCCATTAATCTTTCTTTAACAATATTGATTGTTACTTCATCTGGAACAAGTTTTCCTGCGTCCATATATGATTTAGCTTCTAAACCAAGTTTTGTTTGATTTTTAATTGCTGCTCTAAAAATATCTCCTGTTGAAATATGAGGAATATCATATTTTTCAACTATTTTTTCTGATTGCGTCCCTTTTCCAGCACCTGGAGGACCCATAAAGATTATATTCATAACATAACCTCCTTATTTAATAAAGCTTTTTTGCTTCTTAACATCACTTGTACTATCAATTTTATTTACAAATTCTAAAGCGACACCTACAACAATAATTAATCCTGTTCCACCTAATCCATAAGCTTCATTTCTACTAATATTTGTAATCATTGGTAGAATAACTGGGATAGCTGCAATAATTGCTAATGATGATGCCCCAAGAAAATTCAATTTATTAACAGTTTTCTTAACAAAATTCATTGTTTCTTGACCTGGTCTAATTCCAATGATATAACCACCAGAACGACCTAAGTTTTCAGTTAGTTTTTTTGCATCAACTTGTAAATTTGCATAGAAATATGTAAATGCAAAGATTAATACGATATATAGGCATAATCCTTGTGGTGTAGAATAATCAAACAATTTAGTTAAAAATGTTACTACACTATTACCATCTTTTGCAAATAATTGTAATATAGTTGCTGGCGCCATTAAGACTGCCGATGCAAAGATTACTGGAATAACACCTGCTACATTTATTTTAAATGGCAAATATGTTGTTTCACCTGCTTTTGAAGTGTTACTTGCATATTGCACAGGTATCTTTCTTGTTGCTTGTTGAGTATATACTGTAAATACTACTAATGCAACAAATAAAACCAATACTCCAATTGACAGAATTGTTGCAATTAAAGTTGAATTAGCTGGGTTTTGGAAAAAACTTTTCATTATTTTATAGAATGAAAGTGGCACTTTATCAACAATACCAGCAAAGATAATCATTGATGTACCGTTTCCAATACCTTTCATTGTAATTTGATCAGCAAGCCATAAAATAAATAATGCTCCTGCTGTCATAATTAATGAAATTGTTACAAATCCGACTACTGTTGGATTTTCAACAATCGCATATTGCGTATTAAATGCAAACGTTAACATATATCCTTGAGCAAATGATAAAACAATTGCTGCATATCTAGTTAACTGTGACAATTTTTTACGACCAGCATCTCCACCATTTTGTAAATCAGATAAGTAAGGAACAATATCCATTGCTAATAACTGAATTACGATTGATGCTGTGATGTATGGTCCAACTCCTAGTCCAAATATTGAATAGTTTTTCAAAGCATCTCCACCAAGCATATTCATCATTTCAAATATACCTGCACCTGAACCAACTGTTGCATCTTTAAGATGCCTTACATCTATTCCTGGGATACTGATATGAACCCCAATTCTAAATATTAACAGAATCATTAATGTATATAATACTTTTTTCTTTAACTCAGGGTTGGTTAAAATTGATTTAATTCTTTTCATTACAGTTCAATAATACTTCCACCAGCATTTTCAATAGCTTCTTTTGCTGATTTTGAAAATTTATGTGCTGAAATTTCTAATTTTTTCTCTAGGTTACCATTACCTAAAATTTTAATTCCTGTTTTAACTTGTTTAGCAAGCCCTGATTCTACTAATAATTCTGGAGTAACTTTTGTACCATCTTCAAATCTATTTAAAACATCTAAGTTTATAATAGTATATTCTTTTCTTGTATAATTTGTAAATCCACGTTTTGGTAAACGTTGGAATAATGGAGTTTGTCCCCCTTCAAATCCTGGTCTTACTCCACCACCTGAACGAGAGTTTTGACCTTTCATCCCTCTACCAGCAGTTTTTCCAGTACCTGAACCAGTACCACGCCCAATACGTTTTTTCTTATGGCGAGCACCTTCCGTATAAGTTAATTCATGTAACTTCATTAATTACACCTCCTATTTAACTTCTTTTACTTCTACTAAATGAGAGATTACGTTAATCATCCCACGAGTTGCTTCATTATCTTGTTTTTGTACTTTTTGATTAATTTTTGATAATCCTAAAGCTTGTGCAGTAGCTTTTTGGTTTTTCTTAGAACCAATTAAGCTTCTTTTTAAAGTAATTTCAACCATTTTAATAACCTCTTATTTCCTCAACTGTTTTTCCTCTTAATTGTGCGTAAGATTCAGCAGTTTTTAACTCAGTTAATCCTTGAACAGTTGCTCTAACCATATTGATTGGAGTACTTGATCCAATTGATTTAGATAAAATATCTTTAACTCCTGCTAACTCTAAAACGGCACGAACAGGTCCACCAGCAATTACTCCAGTACCTTGTGCAGCAGGTTTTAAGAATACTTTACCAGCTCCAAATTTACCTGTAATTTCATGAGGAATAGTTGATTGATTAATAATAGGTACAGTAACAAGATTGTTTTTTGCATTTTCAATGGCTTTCTTAATTGCATCTGGAACTTCATTTGCTTTACCAGTTCCGAATCCAACCTTACCATTTTTATCTCCAACGACAACTAAAGCAGCAAATCTAAAACGACGTCCACCTTTAACAACTTTCGTTACACGGTTTATCGTAACAACACGCTCTTCGAATTGATCGTTTTCTTTTTTTCTTCTAGGTTTGCGATCCATTGTATTACCTCCTTTTAGAATTCTAATCCAGCTTCTCTAGCTGCATCAGCTAATGCTTTAACACGTCCATGATATAAGTAACCACCACGGTCAAATACCACTTTTGTGATTTTTGCTTCTTTCGCTCTTTTTGCTATTTCAGTACCAACTTTTACAGCAGCTTCAATGTTTCCACCATTTTCAAGTTTCATTTCTACTGAAGAAGCACTTGCTAATGTTGCATCTTTAGTATCATCTATAATTTGAACACTAATATGCTTATTTGAACGAAAAACATTTAAACGTGGACATTCTGTAGTCCCCGATATTTTAACACGAACTCTACTATGACGTTTTTGACGTTTGTCATTACGTGAAAGTTTGTTTGCCATATCATTGCACTTCCTTTCTTCATGTCTAAAAGCTTACTATTTACCAGCTTTTTTACCTTCTTTTCGTTTAACTTGTTCACCTTTATAACGAATACCTTTACCTTTATATGGTTCTGGTTTTCTAGTTGCTCTAACATTTGCTGCAAACTCACCAACGATTTGCTTGTTAATTCCACTAATTGAAATTTCAGTTTGACTAGGAACTTCAACAGTTACACCATCAACAATATCAAATTCAACTGGATGAGAATATCCAACACTTAAAACAAGTTTTTTACCTTGCATTGTCGCACGATATCCAAGTCCAACAATCTCTAAATCTATTTTATAACCTTCAGTTACACCGACAACCATGTTAGCAAGTAATGCTCTTGTAGTACCATGCAATTGCTTGTGATGTTTTTGTTCTGTAGGTCTTTTTACAGTTAATTGACCATCATTTAATTCAATAGCCATGTCTGCGCTAAACGTTTGCTCTAATGTTCCTTTAGGTCCTTTAACACTTACATTATTATTATCAGCAATTGTTATTTCAACACCAGCTGGAACATTAATAACTTGATTTCCAATACGAGACATTTATTTACACCTCCAAATAATATATCATTTTACCAAACGTAGGCTATTACTTCTCCACCAACATTTTCTTTTCTTGCTTGTTTTTCGCTCATTACTCCTTTTGGAGTTGAAATGATTGCTAAACCTAAGCCATTTAATACTCTAGGTAGTTCATTACATTTTGCATAAACACGTAGTCCAGGTTTAGATACTCTCTTAATTCCTGAAATTACTCTTTCATTTGATCTACCATATTTTAACTCAATAATCAGATTTTTCTTTACGTCACCTTCTACTTTGTAACCGTTGATAAATCCTTCATCTTCTAAAATTTTAGCGATTTCCACTTTAAGTTTAGAGTGAGGTAGTGTTACTTTTTCATGACGCATTTGATTCGCATTACGAATTCTTGTGAATAAATCTGCAATTGGATCTGTCATTACCATTGAGTTATCCTCCTTTCAATAGCTATCTTAAAATATTTTATTACCAGCTGGCTTTTTTAACACCAGGAATTTGTCCTTTGTTTGCTAATTCACGGAAACAAATACGACATAATTTAAATTTACGTAATACTGAATGTGGTCTTCCACATCTTTCGCATCTTGTATATTCACGCACTTTAAATTTTTGAGGACGTGCTTGTTTCACTTTCATTGACGTTTTAGCCATAAATCATTGCCCTCCTTTACTTTTTGAATGGCATACCTAGTTGAGTTAACAATTCTCTTGATTCCTCATCGGTATTTGCTGTTGTTACTATTACAATATCCATTCCTCTTGTTTTGTTAACTTTATCATAGTTAATCTCTGGGAAAATTAATTGTTCTTTAACACCTAAAGTGTAGTTACCTCTTCCATCAAATGAGTCAGCAGATACTCCTCTAAAGTCACGAACACGAGGTAAAGAAATTGATACTAATTTATCTAAGAAATCATACATCTTTTCTCCTCTTAAAGTTACTTTAGTCCCAATAGGCATATTTTCACGTAACTTAAATCCAGCAATTGATTGTTTAGCTCTTGTAACTACTGGTTTTTGACCTGTAATTAATTCTAATTCAGCAACTGATTCATCTAATAATTTAGAATTACTTACTGCATCCCCAACACCAATATTTATAACAATTTTCTCGATTTTAGGAACTTGCATAACTGAACTATAATTAAATTTTGTCAACAATTCTTTTTTTACTTCGTTATCATATTTTTCTTTTAAACGATTCATATCTTATGACCTCCTTTCACTATTACTTATCTAATACGCTACCTGATTTTTTTGTAACACGTACTTTTTTTCCATCTTTAATTTCAATTCCAACTCTTGTTGGTTTTTTTGTTTTAGGATCAACTAACATAACATTAGAAACATGAATTGGTGCTTCAATTACTTGAGTACCACCTTCAGGATTTGCATTAGTTGGTCTTAAATGCTTTGTTACTTTATTAACGTCTTCAACAACAACGCGATTTTCTTTTCGTAAAACTTTTAATACTTTTCCTTGTTTTCCCTTGTTCTCTTCTTTTCCAGCGATTATTTGAACAAGATCTCCTGTTTTAATTCGCATTACTACACCTCCTATATCTTTTGGTTTCTTACTACAGTACTTCTGGAGCTAGTGAAACAATTTTCATAAAATTCTTATCTCTTAGCTCTCTAGCAACTGGACCAAAGATACGAGTACCTCTTGGTGTGTTATCATCTTTTAAAATAACTGCAGCATTTTCATCAAATTTAATATAAGATCCATCATTTCTTCTAAGTCCCGTTTTTGAACGAACAACTACGGCACGAACAACTTCACCTTTTTTAACCATTGACCCTGGACTTGCTTGTTTTACTGTACAAACAAAGATATCGCCAATGTTTGAATATTTTTTTACTGATCCACCTAAGTTTCTAATTACTAGTACTTCTTTAGCACCAGTGTTATCAGCAACTTTAAGTCTTGATTCATTTTGAACCATCTTGGCTCCTCCTTCCAGAAATTATTTTTTATTTTAAATAATAACTGCTTTCTCAACAATTTTTAATAAACGAAATCTTTTTGTAGCAGATAATGGTCTTGTTGACATAATTGTTACAGTATCACCCATTTTAGCTTCATTGTTTTCATCATGTGCTTTATATTTTTTTGAATACTTAACACGTTTTGAATAAAGAGGATGTTCTTTGTAAGTTTCTACAAGTACTGTAATTGTTTTGTCCATTTTATCTGATACAACTTTACCAGTTAATGTTCTACGACTATTTCTTTCCATCTTTTATACCCCCCTATTCTTGCATTTCTTTTTCTGTAATAACAGTTTTAATACGAGCAATTGTTTTCTTTACTTCTCTTAATTGACTAGGTCTTTCAAGTTGTCCTGTAGCTTGTTGGAATCTTAATTCGAATAATTCTTTTTTAAGCTCAAGAACTTTATCATTTAATTCAGAAACTGTTTTTTCTCTGATTTCTTCTATTCTCATCTTATTCCTCTCCTTTAACTACAAACTTAGTTTTAATAGGTAATTTATGTGATGCTAAACGTAATGCTTCACGAGCTATCTCTTCAGAAACACCAGCGATTTCAAACATAATTTTACCTTCTTTGACAACAGCAACCCATCCATCAGGTGCACCTTTACCAGATCCCATACGAACTTCTAAAGGTTTAGCAGTTTTTGCTAGATGAGGGAAAATTCTAATCCATACTTTACCATAACGTTTCATATATCTTGTCATGGCAATACGAGCAGCTTCTATTTGACGGTTTGTAATCCAAGCTCCTTCTTGAGCTTGTAAACCATATTCACCAAAAGCAACAGTTGTTCCACCTTTTGCTTTTCCTTCGTAGCTTACTCTATGAGGTCTTCTATATTTAGTTCTTTTTGGCATTAACATAATTATTTACTCTCCTCACCTTTTGGACGACGATTTTCTTTTCTATTATCACGTCTAGTATCTCTTTCGATTTCTACTTTTCTTTTCCCTAAGATTTCACCTTTATAAATCCATACTTTAATTCCTAATAAACCGTATGTTGTCATAGCTTCTGCTGTTGCGTAATCAATATTAGCTCTCAATGTATGTAATGGTACATTCCCTTCAGAATATCCTTCACTACGAGCCATATCTGCTCCACCTAATCTTCCTGAAACTAATGTTTTAACACCTTTAGCTCCAGCTCTCATTGCTCTTTGAATTGCTCTTTTTTGTACAGTTCTAAATGATGCACGATTTTCTAATTGCTCTGCAATTGAAAATGCTAATAATTGAGCATCAGTATCTGGGTTTTTCACTTCTACTACATTGATTTGTATCTTTTTACCTTTAAAATTTCTTACAAGTTTATTTTTCAAGGCTTCAATTCCTTCTCCACCTTTTCCAATAACAACACCTGGTTTAGCAGTATGAACGAACAAATCAATTTTATCTTTAAAACGTTCAATCTCAACTCTTGAAACTGCAGCGTCTTTTAATTCTTTTGCTAGAAAATCACGAATTTTGATATCTTCATTTAGGAAATCAGCGTATTCTTTATCAGCATACCATTTTGAATCCCAATCACGGATGACACCAACACGTAATCCTATTGGATTTACCTTTTGTCCCATACTCTTACCTCCTTCAATCTATTTTTCAGAATCTTCTTCAGTTGCTTTTGCAACAACTTTTGCTTCTTTTTCTGCAACTACCACACTAATATGGCTAGTTCTTTTCATGATTGGACTTGCACTACCTTTTGCTCTTGGGCGAAATCTTTTTAGTGTAGGTCCTTCATTAATCATTATTTCTTTAACATATAATGTCTCTTCGTCCATCATATGATTGTTTACTGCGTTTGCTGCAGCTGACTTTACCACTTTATCAATAAGTGGACTAGCTGCTTTGTTTGTATTTGCTAAGATTACCATAGCTTCAACAACACTTTTTCCTCTAACTAAATCTGCTACTAAACGAGCCTTACGAGGAGCAATACGTACAGTTTTAGCAATTGCTTTTGCTTCCATTGATTAATCCTCCTTTAGCTTACTTTCTTTTAGCTTTCTTTTCGTCATAGTCATGACCTTTATAAGTTCTTGTTGGAGCAAACTCACCTAGTTTGTGACCAACCATATCTTCAGTAACATATACAGGAACATGAACTCTTCCATTATATACAGCAAATGTATGTTCAATAAATTCAGGGAAAATAGTTGATCTTCTTGACCAAGTTTTAATAACTGTCTTTTTTCCACTTGCTTCTACTTCAGCAACTTTTTTAAGTAAGTAGCTATCCACAAATGGTCCCTTTTTAATACTACGAGCCATTTCATTTCCTCCTTTTGTTATTTTTGTTTTCTACTTCTAACAATTAATTTGCTTGAAGCTTTTTTCTTGTTTCTAGTTTTCAATCCTAATGCTGGTTTACCCCAAGGAGTAACAGGTGCTTTACGACCGATTGGTGTACGACCTTCCCCACCACCATGTGGATGATCATTAGGGTTCATTACTGATCCACGAACTGTAGGTTTAATACCCATCCAACGTGTACGACCAGCTTTACCAATGTTCACTAGAGAGTGGTCACCATTTCCAACTTCACCGATAGTTGCACGACAAGTATTAAGAATTCTTCTTACTTCTCCTGAACTTAATCTTAAAGTTGTATATCTTTCATCATCATTACCTAGTAATTGAACTGATGTTCCAGCTGAACGAGCGATTTGTCCACCTTTACCTGGTTGTAATTCAATGTTATGAATAACTGTACCATCTGGAATATTTTTTAATTGTAATGCATTTCCAACTTTAATATCTACTGCATCACCAGATTCAATTTTCATTCCTACTTTTAATCCTTTTGGAGCGATAATATATCTTTTCTCTCCATCTTCATAATTAATTAAAGCAATATTTGCTGATCTATTTGGATCGTATTCAATAGTAGCAACACGTCCGATGATCCCATCTTTATTTCTTCTAAAATCAATTATACGATATTGTCTTTTATGTCCTCCACCACGATGACGAACTGTAATTTTACCTGTGTTATTACGTCCACCATTCTTTTTAAGTGGAGCCAATAGCGATTTTTCTGGCGTAGTGCATGTAATTTCATCATATACTAATGTTGACATACCACGACGACCATTTGTCGTTGACTTATACTTTTTAATTGCCATCTTCGCTTGACCTCCTTTTAAAATTACCTATCTTACTCAAAGTCCATTCCGTAGATATCTACATTTGAATCTTTGCTTAGTTTAATAATAGCTTTTTTCTTTTTACCAATTTTAGCAATGAAACGACCTTTTCTTTTAGTACGTGGATTACTAACAATAATGTTAACTTTCTCAACTTTCGTACCTGGAAATGCAGTTTCAAAAGCTCTTTTGATTTCACTTCTATCTGCTTTTACATCTACATCAATAACAACTTTGTTTTCTTCTTGGTATAACTTAATTGTTTTTTCTGTAACTAATGGTTTTTTTAATATTTCAAAGTGTTTGATTTGCTCTGCCATTATACAAGCACCTCCTCAACCATTTTAATAGCGTCTTGAGTCATCATTACAACATCATAATGTAATAAATCTTCAACTGTAATGTTATTTGATTCTGCAACCTTAACTTTTGGAAGGTTACGCCCTGATAGGAATACATTTTCTGAATCACTATCTGGTGCAACAACAACCAATAACTTTTTATCAACATTGAATGCATTCATAAACTCAATAAATGTTTTTGTTTTTGCTGCATCAAATGCTAATGATTCTAAAGCAATAAGTTGTTTGTCTTTTGCAACAACACTATATGCTGAACGCATAGCTAATTTTCTAACTTTACGATTCATTTTTAATTTATAATTTTTTTCTGGAGTAGGTCCAAAGACAACTCCACCACCACGCCATTGTGGTGATCTAATCGAACCTTGACGAGCACGTCCAGTTCCTTTTTGACGCCATGGTTTTCTTCCTCCACCACGAACTTCCGAACGATTTTTCGTTGAATGTGTTCCTTGTCTTAGTGAAGCTCGGTATGTTAACACAGCATCAAACATTGCTTGTTTATTTGGCTCAATTCCAAATACTGCATCGCTTAGTTCAATTTTACCAACGCTTGAACCAGCTTGATTAAATAAATCTACTTTAGCCATTGTTATTCCTCCTTCGCTTCAGCTGTTTCAGCAACAACTTCTTCTTTTACTTCTTCTTTAACTTCTTCAACAACTGGAGTGAAATCAACTAATTCAAATGTTTCTTTTTCCTTGTTTTTCAAAGTTTTAATTCCTTCTTTAACCATTACTAAACCTTTTTTAGGTCCAGGAATATTTCCTTTAACTAGTAATAAATTATTTTCTACATCAACAGCAACAATCACTAAGTTTTGAACAGTAGTTCTTTTAACACCCATATGTCCAGGTAATTTTTTACCTTTGAATACACGGTTAGCAGCAACTGCTCCCATTGATCCAGGACGTCTATGGTATCTTGAACCATGCGCCATAGGACCTCTTGATTGTCCATGTCTTTTAATTGCGCCTTGGAAACCTTTACCTTTAGAAGTTCCCGTAACGTCTACGATATCTCCTGCTTCAAAGATATCAACCTTAATTGCACTTCCGATTTCATAAGCTGACATCTCTTCAGACTTGAATTCTCTTACGAAGCGCTTAGGGTTTGTGTTTGCTTTGTCAAAATGACCTTTTTCTGGTTTGTTAAAACCATTTCCGTATTTAGGATTACGTTCTTTTTTATCTTCAAAACCAACTTGAGTAGCAACATACCCATCGTTTTCCATTGTTTTTTGTTGTGTAACAATATTTGATGCACATTCAACAACAGTAACAGGTACTAACTTTCCATCAGTAGTAAAGACTTGTGTCATTCCTAACTTACGACCTAAGATTCCTTTCATTTGTAAACCTCCTAATAATTAAAGTTTAATTTCAATATCAACACCACTTGGTAAATCAAGTCTTGTTAAAACTTCTGTAGTTTTAGCAGTTGGATTGACAATATCAATTAATCTTTTGTGAGTTCTCATTTCGAATTGTTCACGACTATCTTTATACTTGTGAACCGCTCTAATGACAGTGTAGATTTGCTTTTCAGTTGGTAGTGGAACTGGTCCAACTACTTTAGCTCCTGAATTTTTAGCAGCTTCTACGATTTTTTGCACTGAAGCATCAAGAATACGATGATCATATGCTTTTAATTTAATTCTGATTTTTTGTTGTGCCATTACGACATCCTCCTTCGTTAATTTCGTGAATTAACTCGCTCAGCCCGAATTCCCTTGACAACGCCTTTCGGTGTGTCCGCAACCTCGCGCTTCATAGCTAGTCACCTTAGTATTATAACAAAAATCCATACTAAATATCAAGCGTTTTTTGATACTTTTTCAATTATTGCAAATTGAAATATTAAGTGTCCGCTTATCACCAATGTAATTTATTATTTATATTATATCCATTTCTTTGAAACTTCATTTGAAGTTCTATAC
>JARXZD010000031.1 GCA_029893765.1 Bacilli bacterium PM5-9 | reverse complement strand
TTTTTGGCGAATTAATTATACCACGTGATTATATGTTTTTTAAATAGAAACAAAAACTGATGGAAGTATTACCCCCCATCAGATATTATAGAACCAAAAAAAGGCATAATTATATGCCTATTCACTTTTTTTAAAGCTTATTTTTCTTGAATTGAACAATTAGATGTTAATGCATTATTTTTATATTTTTTATCTAAAAGGCTATCAATAAATTCTCCACCTTCACCCATTGATTTAGAATACTCTATTATTTCATTAGTCTCTTTATCAACCTTAAAAGTCATTACTTGTTCTCCACCACTTTTTTCAGGTTTAAATATTTCTAACCAAAACCATGCAGTAACTAAATAATAATCTTTTTCTAAATTATTATCAATAAACCTTATTTTTGTTTCAATAGAGTAATTATCACTTTTTGTAATATCTATTTTTTTCCTAATATCTGTTTTCTCTAAAAAATATTTTTCTACCTTATCATTCAAAGTTTTTGGAGCATAAATACCTATAGTTGAATAACACTCATCATTAAATGCAGTCTGCTTTTTTTCGCAAATAACATAAAAACTAACAAGAAATATAACAATAATTATTATTAAAAAAAGTATTTTTTTATTTCTTAACATTTTAATTACTCCTTTAATCTATCTGCGTTAATTGCATATATGTTTTACCATCCCATGCAGGAATTGCAGAGTCTCTTAACCACTCATAAAAGTTTTCATTATGAAAATCTCTTTGGTGTTGTGCTATTACCCAATCTTTGTATCCTGAACTTTTTTTGTGCTTTTTCACAATGATATTTGTATGAAAAGATTTTCCTGCATAGTATGATCCAGGTTGTCCATTGTGTGGCGGAACATAATTATAATATCTATAACTAATTATATCACCAACTTTAAACATTGAATAGTAATCCGCCTCTTTTGGTCCAGAGAAATATCCTTTTTTATAAGAATTTAATGTTCTAGTTTTAAATGAATCTTTTTGTGATGAATCTGTCCAAAATATTCTGAAAGAATTTGCATTAAACCAACTTGAATTAAAAGTAAAATATTTTTCAATTTGACTATTTTTCATTTTTGTTTTTTTAAATGAATTAAGATTTTTTCCAGATTTCAGCTTTAATTGCCAGTTTTTGTTCATATTTAATCCACCTTGAAACATTGCACCACTAACAAAATTTGTACAATCTCCACTCTCCATATATGGAATATATTGTGAAAAACCATCTCTTTTTAAATAACTTCTATACTCCTTATTATTTTTATATGCATTTTTTACTGCCCAACTTGCCGCTGTTACACCATTATATTTTCCTGAAGTGGTACTTCTAAATCCAATTTCTCTATTTTTAACTGAATTTGGATTAATATCTAAATAATTTTCTATATACTTCTCATTTAATCTTTCTTCTCCACCAAACACAGAATACACATCACTATACGCTAATCCATATATTTCTCTATTTTGCACACTTTTAGTATTAACATAAGCATTATACAGTACATTTAATAGTTCATTTTGATTTTTTTGGTTTATATAAAAGATTTCTTCATATTTTTTATTTTTTAATCTATTTATTGTAATATTTTTTTTACCAAATTCTTTGATATAAGTGTTATATGCATCATATATTATGCCTAAACTTTCAATTTCTGAATCAATTAAATTTTGATACATTTCTATTTGTTCTAATGTCATTTTCTTTATTTTGTTTGGGTCCTTTAAGATATCGTTAGATAGCTTACTTTTTATTTTTTCATCAATAATTATTGTCTTGTTTGAATAATTATACATTGTATATTCAAAACTCTTAATATTTATTAACCCTTTTTTATTATACGACCCAAAAAACAGTGAATTACTGCTTGCCTCGATTTCTATTTTTAAACAAAATAAAAATAAAAACAATATAATTATATATTTTTTCATAATAAATTTCCCTCCTATTTATATATATATATTTTATCAAATAATAGTAGATATTCAATATAGCTAAAATGTTTTTTATGAAGAAAAAGTAATTTCAATCATATAGGAATAAATCCTTATATTTAAAATAATTCTATCTAAAATAACGAATAAATAAAGCCTTATAACTTACCAACAATCTTGCTTTGTAATATTTTACTATAGATGATAATACATCTAATCATTTTATTTCGATAATTTTAGATTCTTTTAAAATATCATTTATTAAATTTATATATTAAAAATTATTTACCTATAGTACCTACATTTTAGTTAGTTTGAATCCATAAAATATGCTAAGGATTATATTAATGAATAGTTTAAATTTAAAATTATCGACACTATTGAGATAGACAAATTTAGTTTTTTAAAAAACATTTTTGTTATTATATAAACAAAGCTAAAAGTAATATCTTGCAGCCATTAAAAACCAAAAATTTAATACTAGAATTTCCATAATAAAAAAATTAATTAATATAAACAACCAACACAATTTATTGTGTTGGTTGTTACAACTATAATAATTTAAGTGGTCATTTTATCCCATTAATCGTAATTATAGCATAAAAAAAGGCATAATTATATGCCTATTCTTCATTCTTTTTTCTTTCGTTATGTTTTAAATCATTCTCAAGATCATACTGAACAACTAAGTGTCTTTCTTTTCCCTCTCCAAATGATTTAGTAGTAACATAATGAACTTCTTTTAAAACTTTATGAATTACTTTACGATCATAATTTGGCATTGGGTCTAGTTTAACATCAACTTTTGTTTTCCCAACCTCAGCCGCAATTTTATATGCAAATCGTTTTAGTTTTTCTTCCTTCTCTTTAAAATATTCATTAACATCTAAAGAAATAAAGAATCTACGATGATATAAATTACTCATTGTTTGTTTAGTTAAAGTTTCTAATGCATACAAGTTCTTACCATTTACACCAATAATTAATCCATTATTATTTGTATTTAAATTTACACGATAATCACTGCCATCATATTCCACTTCTATTTCTACATCTAATTCCATAGCTTCAAGAATATCAGTAATGTATGTTTTAATTGATTCAATACAATCTTTATATGTAAATGCTTCAATTTCAACTTTACTAAAAATTGAAAATCCTGATTGTTCTATAACTTTATATTCAATATCTTCTATTTTAACATCCTGTTCTGTACTAATTTCTTTTAGTATTCCTTCAACAGTTTTACCAGTATATTTTTTCATTTTAACCAGCCTTTCTCATAACCCTATCTGTATAGAATGCTTGAGCAATTGATACTAATGCTGATACAGTTAAGTAAACTGACATTGCAGAAATAAGCGTATATGACATAAATAACATCATTACTGTAAATCCATACATCATAATATTCATTTGTTTACTCATTTGTTCTGCTTGTGGGTTTACACGATAACTTTTATTGTCAGCATTTCTTTTATTTGTAAGATGATTTGTTAGTCTAAATTGAATAAATTGTGTAATTCCAACTAAAATCATTAAAATAACATAATAATAATTACCTTGTCCAAAAGCTTCACCAGGAGAAATTCCTAAGTTGAATAACCCTAAAAATGGGTCAGCTTCCTTGATTACAACAGACATTGATGTTGCACGCCATACACCCATAAACAAAGGCATTGATAAGAATGGGTATAACATTCCTGACATTGGATTAACATCCATGCTTTGATAAATCTTTTGCATTTCCATTGCTTTTCTTTGTTTTGAAGCTTCATCAGTACGACCACGATATTTTTCTTCTAAATCTTGAATTTTAGGTTGTAACTCTTGCATACCTCTGGTTGCTAACTGACCTTTTAATGTAATTGGTAATGTAACTGATCTTACTAAAATAGTTGTTACAATCATTGCAACTGCAGAACTTCCTAAAATTATTGTAAGTTTATTAATTAATACTCCGATTGGGAATACTATAAACCCTTGGAAGATACCATATTGAAATCCACCATCAATTGTAGCATCTACTGGAATTTCAAAGTTCATGTTACCAGTACATGATGTTAGCATCATTACTACTAAAAAGACGATTAGAATATTTTTTATATATTTCATTCTATCTTACACCTCTGTTTCTATCCTCTTGGATAATTGCTCTAGTTTTTCTAGATTTTGTGAATAATTTTGATTATGATAATTATTTCTTATCATAATAACATAATCATAAGATTTATTAAATACAAATATTTGAGAAATCATCATACGAAGTTGCCTTTTTATTTTATTTCTCATTACAGCATTTCCATGTTTTTTTCCAACACTAATACCAAATCTTGAATATCCTAAATTATTTGGTAAAAAATAAATGGTAAATGTTTTATTTATAACATATTTTTTTGCATCTATTAATCGTTTAAAATCATTATTTTTTTTAAGCCTAAATTTTTCTTTCATAAGTATTTAACCTCATCTGAAAAAGTGAAAAAACCCCCTTACGGAGGTTCTATGTTACGCAGATAATACCTTACGTCCTTTTTTTCTTCTTCTAGCTAGAACTCTACGTCCACCAACAGATGACATTCTTGCTTTAAACCCATGTACTTTTTTACGTTTTCTATTGTTTGGCTGAAATGTACGTTTCATTTTATAGCCTCCTTCTCTCTATTAAGTCATCACCTATACGAAAAAATCGTATCCTTTTATATTTTACATAATTTAAGTATAAATGTCAATGTAATTTTTTCAGTAATAGCGATAAAAAAAGGCTTTGTTGAGCCTAATTTAGAATAAACACTAAACTTACAATAATAAATGCGATTGGAGCTATTGCTTCAGCCATTATAATATAATAACCACACAAGTCTCCACTCATTGCTTTAAAGTGATTTTTGAACATAAAATTAAAGTACAATGCATATAAAATTGCTCCTAAAAATAATGTTCCTACTAAAATTATTGCATTTATTGGACTAAGTAAAACTGATAAAACAAATGTTAATACAAAATAAATAATTGTCATCATTAAATATCTATCTTCAATAAGTGGACTTATTAAATCATCCAACATATCATTTGGTTCTTTTTCATTATTACAAACTAAGAATAAAATAATTGTTCTTGATATAATTGGCATTAGTAAAAATATAATTGCTAAATGGTATTTTGCTAAAAAGAAATAAACCACTAAATAAATTAAAATAATTGAAATATAATGGATCATTCCAAAAGCCCCAACTCTTGAATCTTTAATTATTTTTTTCTTCTCTTCATAACTACGATATGACTTAAATGCATCCATACTATCAATGTATCCATCCATGTGAATACCACCAGTTATATTAATGTTTATTAAAATCATAATTATCGCAATTACAAACGATTCGCTAATATAACTACTTAAAACTAAAAATGACAAATAATTAATCACACCTAAAACCAAACCAACTAAAGGAAAACAAAAGAAAGTATATTTTGTATTTTCTTCATTGTATTCTATTTGTGGTGTTGGTATTTTAGTGAATGTTGATAATGTGAATAAAAAATTATACAGTAAAACCATCAATTTTTAACACCCTTCCAATTGGTCTATAAAGCACTGCTGCGATAATTATATTAGCAATCGCTGCTGGTGCTAAAGCAACAACGAATCCAGAATATGCTTCCCATGAAAATGGCATTGAAATAAATACAATGAATGGCATAATGAATGCGTTTATGATAAAAATAACACCTGAACCTAATAATACATTTGTTTTGTCAATTACTTTTCCTGCAACTACTAACATAACAAACATTAAAATCGCAATACTAATATGTACTGGCAATCCTAATAAAAACCCAGCTGATGCAGCAGAAAGCATATGTCCTATTCCTGCAACAAATGGCCCTTTGTAATCTCTAAATAAGAATGTTGCTAAAAAAGCTGGTGTTGAATCTAAAGCAATACTCCCTGAGAATTTTATAAAACTTAATAAATACGATAATGCAATTAATACTCCAATAATAGCAATGTCTCTTGTTTTCATTTACATGTCTCCTTTTATTTTAATATTTTGTCCACAAACAACTAAATATACCTCGTCGCATTTGTTTGCTACATAACGATTTACTCTTCCTAGTAAATCACGATATATTCTTTCTATATGATTACTTGGCACTAAGCCATAACCAACTTCATTAGTTACAATAATTATATCTTTACAATTAATAAATAACTTATCTATCTCTAATATAATACGTTGATATATTTTTTCATTTAAATCTTTATCTACATACTCAATATCTTTGCTATATTTATATAAAACATTAGAACTAAAAACACTTAAACAATCAAATAAAATTGAATCTGCACTAACATCTAAACAATAATCAACTTCAATAGTTTTCCAATTACTATTTCTTTGTTCTTGATGTTTTCTTATTCTCTCAACCATCTCATTGTCATTCTTATCATAAATATATGAGGCAATATATGTTACATCATCTTTTTCATTTAGCAATGATTCTGCATATAATGATTTGCCACTTCTTGCTCCGCCTGTTATCAGTTTATACATCACTTACCCCCTTAACTATATTATTTAAAATTTCCATATTACAATTTTCAACAAACTTTTCACTAATTTCATCTAATGAGAGTTCATTTTCTATATATGGTAAAACTGCAATTACTGGTTTACCTATTAATTTTTCTAACATTTCTTTTCCTTGATTAAAATAATTTAGATCACCCTTAAACTTATTAATAATAATCCCCTTTACTTGCATTTGTTCATCTTTACTTAATAAAGCAAGTGTTCCATATATGTTTGCAAATATTCCTCCATCTTCAATACTAGCCACTAAAATTACAGGAATTTTAATTTCATTTATTAATGGAAAATTTGCTAAATCTTTATTATCTAAATTAATTTCAGCACATGAGCCACTACCTTCAACAACAACTAAGTCATGTTTACTAGCTAACTCTTGATAGCAATTTACACATTCACTTAATAAATCATAGTCAAGTTTACTATCTTTTTTTACTCCTTTAAAATACAACTCCATTGTAGTACTTGTTGGTCTTATCAACAAAGGATTATAATTTACATCTGCATTTTTTTTACAAGCTTGTGCTTGAATTATTTGTGATTTTGCCATTATTAAACTATCTTTTGAGTATCCTAAGTTGTTTGTAATATTTAATGCTTTAAATGGCACAACATCAAACTTTCTATTTGCATAATATCTCATTATTGCACTAGCAATCGTACTCTTACCTACATTAGATGCTGTTCCTAAAATCGCAACTCCATTACTCTTCATTTAATTTTACCCCTAAGATATATGTATTTTCAGTTTCTTTGATATCAGTTTTTAGCAACCCCACTTCATTTTTAAACAATGGACCATCATACACTAATGTATGATATTCTCCATTTTCACCACATAAATCAATATTATATTCTTTAAACTTTTCTAACAAATCATTATTTAGTGTTTTACCTAAAAAACTTTTATCTAATTTATTTTTATCAATTCGCTTAATGATTGCTTGATATTTTAAATCAATAAACTCTTGAACAATTGCTTTTCTATCATTATTCCACAGAGGGAAAATTGCTTGAAGTTCAAGTGCTTGGCATCTTTCAAGACACCATTTTTTATGATCTTCTATATCAATATCACCAAAAACAACTGCGTCTATGTTATATTTTTCTTTTATGTTATATAGGTTACTTTCAAACATTTCATTATAATTTTTTACATTTAAAGTTGCTTGAATAAAATCGACATTTAAGTTATTTGCAATTGCTTTTAATATTGGAATTTCAATATCGTGAAACCATGAGCCAATATTCTCATTAGTTGTTGTAAATATTCCAACACACTCATTACCTGCTTCTATCATTCTATGCATTGCAAGCATACTATCTTTTCCACCTGAAAATGAAACAACAAATCGCATTTTATCCCTCCAAAATAAAAACTATAACGTATGAAGTTATAGTTCGCAACTAAAAATAACTCTCATACCCAGTAAGATTATTTATGTCTCTGACTTTGCTTAAAGCATCACAGTTGCTGGGACAGTTTTAGATTCGCACTAAATTCCACATATTATAACCTATTTGTAATTATACTTTTTTTAAAAATATATGTCAATTTAAAGTATGGTTATTAGACAATAAACAATTAAATTTAATGTAATTATCTGTATTTTTAAAATAATTTTTTATTAAATTTATTATTTTTATAAAAATAATTCTTTTAAGTTAAATAGTAAATTATCATTGTTAAAATAAAAAACAACCATATAGCTAACTAAATGCATTGCAACTATATTTGGTTGTTTTAATTAATATTTAAAATTTCTTGCAACTTTAGGACTTTTTACTTTAATTGCTTTTCCTAACTTACCTTTTTTATTATACTGTCTTCTTAAAGTAGTTTTAGCTTTCCAATCAACTACTTTTGTTGTATATTTATAAGCTTTACCATTTTTATTTGATTTTAATTGCCCAATTTTATTATATACATAATAAGTTATTTTATTTGGATCACCATACTTATCGGAAGTTATATTTTTAGATGTTTTTTTCTTACCATTTTTATAATATTTTATATAACTATCACTTTTTATAACACCTTTAGGAGTTCTTTTAATAATTTCTTTATTTTTTATTTTGCCATTACTATAATATTTTCTTATTTCTTCATACGTTGTTTCATCATAACTTGAATAAATATCATAATAAAGAAGCTTTCCTAAACTATTATACTGTTTATATGTTCCACCATTATATGATCCATTACTTTTACTTTTTTCAACACTTATTGATTTCAATACACCATTATAAAAATACTCTCTTATAGTTTCAAGTACTGTGATACCTTTACTATTAATTGTATAAGTATAATATTCAGCTAACTTTTTATTTGAATAATAAATCTTTTTTGATATATAATCATCAAAATCATTATTTCCATAAGTAGTAACTGTTCTCTCGCTATATTTTCCAGTTTCAACATTGTATTCATCAATATCATCTTCCATATAAATACGTGGCTTTGAAGAATTACTTGCTGTTGCAACACAATTATAAGCAATTGGTTCACCTGCTTGACATTTTGTTACATTATAAAAGAAATGAACAGTTGAAACATATGGATACTTTTCTAAAACTTGAGAACTTTGAGTTTGATAATTAAACCAATAATCACCAACTTTTTTGAAATAACTTCTATAAGTTACATCGTACTCTCCAACATATTCATAATATCTATCTACTTCAACATTATCTTTTGTTGCTTTTGCTTCACCAACAACAGTACTTTTATACGAGTCAGGGTTTTCTGGTGTATATTTAGCTGTGAAATTTTTTGCTTGAATATTAATATTTAAAAATAACACTAAAAATCCTATTAAAAACAATCTTTTTTTCATATTTTTCTCCTATTCTTTATAATTAATACTTACTTATTATTTCTTTTTTTAATTAAAACAAATAATAAAATTGCACAAATCGCAAGTCCTAAAAAGATAAAAATAATTGTCATATCTTGTCCAGTGCTTGGTAAATTATTAATTCCACCAACATTTAAAATTGATTGGAACATAAATACTACAACTGCAATTATAAATAATCCATTAACTAGTTTTTTCATTTTATACCTCCTAATAATCTCCTTGTATTTTCATTGCTTCAGCAACTTTTAAAAATCCACTAATGTTAGCTCCTGCAATCAAGTCATATCCATAACCATAATCTTGAGCTGCTTGTTTACATGATTGATATAATTTTTTCATTATTTCATTTAATTTAGCATCTACTTCTTCTTCACTCCATGAATATCTCATTGAGTTTTGGCTCATTTCTAAAGCTGATACACTAACACCACCAGCATTAGCTGCTTTTCCTGGTGCAACAATGATATTGTTGTCTTTTAAATATTGATGAGCTTCCATTGTTACAGGCATATTGCTTCCTTCAACAAGAAACTTAACATTGTTAGAAACAATTTTCTTAACATCATCCAAATCAACTTCGTTTTGTGTAGCACAAGGAATAACTAAATCCACTTTAACATTCCATGGTTTTTCATTTGGATAATATTCACAATTAAATTCTTTTGCATAATCTTCAAGTTCTAAATCACTTGAACGCATTTTCAATAAATAATCAAATTTCTCTTGAGTATTAACTCCTGCCTCATCATATACATAGCCATATTCTGAAGATAATGTAACAACTTTACCACCTAAATCGCTAACTTTTCGGCATACACCCCAACAAACATTTCCATAACCACTAACAGCTACTGTTTTTTGTTTTAAATCTTCATTAAAGTCTTTTAATACTTCTTGAGCAAAGTAAACAATTCCATAACCTGTTGCTTCTGGCCTTAAGATTGAACCTGAAATATCCGTGCTTTTTCCTGTAACTCCAGCTGCATCATATTGATTTTTTAAACGTTTATATTGTCCAAATAAATAACCGATTTCTCTTTTACCAACACCAATATCTCCTGCAGGTGAATCGACATTACCACCAATATGACGATGTAATTCCATCATAAATGATTGACAAAATCTCATTATTTCATTATCACTTTTGCCAATAGGTTCAAAATCACTTCCACCTTTACCACCACCAATTGGTAGTCCAGTTAAAGCATTTTTAAAAACTTGTTCAAAAGCCAAAAACTTAATAATACTTAATGTTACACTTTTAGTAAAGCGTAGCCCACCTTTATAAGGCCCAATTGCACTATTAAATTGGACACGATATCCTCTATTAACTTGAATATTACCATTGTCATCCATCCAAGGAACTTTAAACATTATCATTCTTTCTGGCTCACATATTCTTTCAAGAATATTACATTCTACCAAATCTGGTCTTTTATCAAGAACAGGAATTAAACTTGTAAACACTTCTTCAACTGCTTGAATAAACTCTTTTTCGTGTGCATCATTTGCCTTAACTTTATTGATTACTTGTTCTACATATTTATCTGTTTTCATAATAATATCCCTTCTATTTAAGTTTTTCTAATGCATCTTTCATTCTTTTTAATCCTATACTTATATTTCCTTGGGAATTAGAATAAGAAAATCTCAAGAAATTTGGTGCTTGAAATGATTTTCCGGGAACTAAAGCGACTAAGGCTTCATCCAATAAATATAATGATAAATCATCAGCATCTTTAATTGTTACACCATTATATGATTTATTAATGAAATATGATACATCAATCATGATATAAAAAGCACCATTTACTTTATTATATTTTATGTTTGGTATTTCATCTAATAACTCAAATGATAACTTACGACGTCTATCAAACTCCTCTACCATATCTTTAACGAATTGTTGATCATGTTCTAATGCCACTAAAGCAGCATATTGAACAAACGATGTGCTATTTGAAGTTGTATGAGCCTGAAGATTACTAGCTAACTTAGCAATTTCATTATTAGGATATGCAGCATATCCAATACGGTGTCCTGTCATAGCATATGCTTTAGCAAAGCCATTAATTGTGATTGTTCTATTATAAACTTCTTCGTTTAAGCTCGCTGTTGATAAATGTTTTTTATTATCATAAATTAATTTTTCATATATTTCATCAGAAATTATATAAAAATCATGTTCACATGCTAATTTACCTAGCTCTTTTAATATTTCTTCACTATATACACATCCAGTTGGATTATTTGGTGTATTAATAATAATAGCTTTTGTTTTATCAGTAATTGAATTTTTTATTGCATTAATATCTAATTGAAAATCGTTCTTATTTGTTGGTACAAAGACACACTTTGCATCACTTAATTTAACTATTTCTTCATAGCTAACCCAACATGGAGTCGGAATAATAACTTCATCACCTTCATTTACTAAAGCCATTACGGTATTATAAATAGAATGTTTTGCACCAGTTGAAACAACAATTTGACTTTCAGAATAATTCAAATTATTATCATTTTTTAATTTATTACATATAGCTTTTTTTAACTCTGCAATTCCTGATACACTAACATATTTTGTATGCCCACTTTCAACTGCATCATACATAGCTTTATTAATATGGCTTGCTGTATTAAAGTCAGGTTCTCCAATATTAAAAGAAATAATATCTTTCCCCTCACTACGAAGTTGACTTATTTTTCCAACCATCCCAATAGTAGCAGATGGTGATATTTTTAAAACTTTCTTTGATAGTTCTAAACTCATTTTATATCATCCTTTCGCTTACTTATCTAGCAATGTTTTTCTATTTTCAAATGCCTTTAACATTGTTAATTCATCAATATAATCAATATTTGCACCAATCGGTAAACCATGAGCAATTCTTGTTACATTCACATTATAATCTTCTAATAATTTATTAAGATATAATGCTGTTGTTTCACCCTCAATAGTTGGATTTGTTGCAATAATAACTTCTTCTATATCATCATTAATTCTTTTTAATAAACTACTTATATTCAATTTTTCAGGAGTTATTCCTTTATTGATTGCTATATCACCATTTAAAACATGATAAACTCCATTATAATCATTCATTTTTTCAATTGCATAAATATCCTTATAATTAGAAACAACACAAATTTGTTTAGTATTTCTAGTTATATCTTGACAGACAACACAAAGGTTACCTTCACTTAAATTATGACATATTTCACAATAAGAAATTTTAGCATTCAGCTCTTGAAAAGACGTTGTAATTTGATTAATTAATTCTGGATCCATTTCTAACATTTGAAAAGCCATTCTAGTTGCTGATTTAGCACCAATCCCAGGAAATGACTTCAATGATTCAATTAAATTATTTAAATAGCTTGGATATTCCATAATTATAATCCTGGTATTTTCATATTTCCTGTAGCTTTTGACATAATCGCTTCAGTTTCTTGATCAACCTTTGCAAAAACATCATTTAAAGCTACCACTAACATATCTTCTAAAATCTCTTTATTATCTTCATCTAATAAGTCTGCATCAATATTAACACTTAAAACTTGCTTGCTACCTGATACTTTAACTTTAATTCCTTGTACTTCATGTTCAAATTCCTTTTTTTCTAATTCATCTTGTGCCTTTTTTACATTCGCTTGCATTTGTTGTGCTTGTTTCATCATTTGATTAATATTCATTAATATCGTCCTCTCTTTTTATAACTAATTTATCTTCGAATAATTCTTTTCCAAATTTTAATAATTCATTTTCTTTTTCTGGTTTCTCTTTAACTATCTCATTACTTTTTAAAACTACATCTTCTAAAATAGTTTTTGCTTTTGGTAAACGATTTACTTGTCTTAATTGCAAATATTTATCTTTTAAAATTTTCCAATTTTCTTTTGTAATCGCAAAACAATATCTTTCTTCATCCATCATTTCTTTAATAAAACTTGAAATTGACATGATATTATCAGGATTGTTGATTAATGTTACTTCACTACTTTCACTACACACAACAATTATTGCTTTTGAACTTGCAGCTACTGGAACACTTTCAATTAATAATCCTGCGTTTTTCTTTGTATTAATATTTATTAAATAGTCTTCTAATAATGACCATTTACTTTTAACAAAATCTAAATCGTTCCTACTTGCTTGAACTAAAACATTCATTATTTCATCTTCATCAATAACATTATTAACTACACGATTTATTGTTTGTTCAACTTGTTGTTCAATAATGAAATCTTCATTATCACTTACATCTTGTTCTAATTCACTATCAATTACTTCAGGCTCACTATCAGTTACTTCAGGTTCAATAATTATATTATTACTTTCAATTTCTGGTTCAACTATCTTTTCAATAACAGGCTCAATAATTTCTTTAGTTTCATTTTCAGATTGTTTACTATCATTTTCAAATTGAATAACTGGTGTACTCATTCCATAATTAATTGATTTAATAATAGCTAAATCAAGATACAATTTCTTACTATTATCATATTTTAATTTTTCTAAAGATTCATCAAACTTTTCAATCATATTCAATAAAAAATATTGTTTATTATCAATAGATTGCTTTGCTTTTATTTCAATTAATTCATTCATAGTTTTTTTAATTATTTCATTTATTATCTGTTTATAATCAACACTTTTTTTACTTAACTCATTAACATAATCTAAAGCATCATTTAATTTTTTTTCTATAATTAAATTATACAGTTCCTCAATTTTTTTCTCAGCTACCAAATCAAGTGCTTCATTAGTTGCTTGAATACTTATATCATTATTACTATAAATCATTACTTGTTCTAAAAGACTCAATGCATCACGCATCCCACCATCACAAAGCGAAGAAATTATTTTCAAAGCTTCTTCATCATATGGGCAATCCTCACTTAATAAAACATCTTTTAAACAATTTATAATATCTTTTTCACTTAGTTTTTTAAAATTAAATTTTTGACAACGAGATCTTATCGTTGGTAAGACTTTATGTTGTTCAGTAGTTGCTAAAATAAAAACAACATGTTCTGGTGGTTCTTCTAATGTTTTAAGCAGAGCATTAAAAGCTCCTTGCGACATCATATGAACCTCATCAATTATATATACTTTTTTCTTCCCCTTAATTGGAGCATATTTAACTTTTTCAATTAAATCTCTTACTTCATCAACCCCATTGTTACTAGCAGCGTCAATTTCAATAACATCAGGATGATTATTTTCTTTAACTAAAAGACAATTTTCGCATTCATCACAAATTCTACCATCAACAATATTAGTACAGTTAAGTGCTTTAGCTAACAGTTTTGCAGTTGATGTTTTACCTGTACCACGTGGACCTGAAAACAAATAAGCATGTGCTACTTTATCATATATAATAGCATTCGTTAAAGTTTGTGAAATTGCATCTTGTCCATAAATATCATTAAAGGTTTGTGGACGATACTTTCGATAAAGTGATTGATACATAACTATTGTTCCTTTCTTTTTTCTTCAAAATATTTTTTTAATAACTTTGAAGATTCTTCTTTTAAAATACCTGGTGTCCAATCAATTTCTTTTGAATCTTTATAAAATTGATTACTTAAAATTGCACCATATTTTAAATCAAAAGTAGAAAAAAATACTTTTTTTATTCTCGCATTAATGATTGCGCCTGTACACATCATACAAGGTTCTAAGGTAACATACATTATGCAATCATCTAAAATCTTATTATTTAAAATTTTGCTTGCTTGATTTATTACATTTATTTCAGCATGATTTAAAGGATTATTATCATTATGGTTAGTATTGTGTGCTCTAGCAATTATTTTATCTTCACAAACAATAATAGCTCCAACTGGAACTTCATCTTTTTCATATGCTAAATATGCTTGATTTAAAGCTGCTTTCATGTAATCTATATCAGACAAAATCTATCATTCCTTTTAAAAATGCTAGCACATAGAAGATGGTTCTTAAGGCTGCTACTTTTCAGTCCTGACCTGGTTCGAAGTCTTCTATTGCCAGCATTATTATTTTATCATTTTTCACTTAATATTTCAATATTTTATCAAGTAAATTAGTTGTCTAAGTCGTGATTGTTTTATCTATCTCTTTTTTTACTACAAACTCATTAATTACAAAGGTCAACATAAACATCATTGCTCCAACTAAAATTGAGCCAAACATGTATTTTGAAACTATTAATCCAGCACTTGTTGTTCCTACAAAAACTCCTAATGATTGCACTGCTTGATTAACTCCAATTAATGCTCCTTTTTCATTATGAATATCAATTTTTGTAATAATATCTTGAATTAATGCAATAAAAGTTGTATTTAAAATTGTTGAAAACATTAAACCTGCCCACATTATTAATGGGCTTGTTAAAACTGCCATAAAAGCTATTAAACTTGTTAGAGTTGAACCAAAAGATAATAATGGTAAATACTTTTGATTTCCTCTTTTTGATTTAAAAAGTTTAGGTTGAACAATGAAACTTATCATTCCAGCAAATAAATTAAATAGTGCAACAAATAAGCCAATATAACTTGTACTTGCATCAAAGCCATTACTCAAAATTACTGCTGCTTGTGAGATTGTTAATTGATATGAAATAATGTTTAAAAAAGTAATCAGTAATATATATTTTAAACATGTATCATTATTCCTTTTTAAGATATTGTAATTTTCTTTAAAAATATTCCATTTAATATTTTTAAGACTAGCTGTCTTAACTTTTGGACTATCAACATAAAAATACATAATAACTGCACTTATTAAACTTAATATTGATTGTATTAAAAATGTCATTCTTGGAGAGAGAATATCTCCCATAAATCCACCAATTGTATATCCAAAGAAAATACCTATTGGCAATAATAAAGAGGCAATGCCTAAGTATTTTGTTTTGTTTTCCAATGATGCTTTATCTGAAATATATGCAAAATGAACAGTGGTTGTTATAACAGCAAAGCCTCCTGATAAAAATCTGAAAAATAATAGAGCTATTGGATCGTGTAAAAAGACAAATCCTAGTTGTCCTATTGCATAGCCTAATGGTCCAATAAAAGCTATTTTTCTTCCAAAAAAATCTGAAACTTGTCCCCAAAATGGTGCAAAAGTGAATTGTGCTAAAGCCATTACTCCTAATAAAACACCTGTCATATAAATAGGTGCAGATAAATCTTTAATATATTGTGGTGTAACTGGGTGTCCTAAATTATAAATTGAATAGACAAAAAGATGTAATACTAAAAAAAAGATTAGATGTTTATTACTTTTCATGTTTCTACCTTCCTTCTAAAATATTATGGAACTATAATATTAATTAGGGGGTAACCCTTAAAAGGTATTATAGTTTTTTTACATTATAAAAGACAAAAACCTTTTTCCTTGTTAGAATTAA
>JARXZD010000030.1 GCA_029893765.1 Bacilli bacterium PM5-9 | reverse complement strand
AATTCTAACAAGGAAAAAGGTTTTTGTCTTTTATAATGTAAAAAAACTATAATACCTTTTAAGGGTTACCCCCTAATTAATATTATAGTTCCATATTATATAATTCTTGAAATAATTATGAAATGAGGTTATAGAATGGAAAAAATTGAATTAATATTAAACAATGGAAGTGTTATTAATTTTAATAAAAATAAATTAGTTACTATAGAGATTAAGGGTATAAAAAAACATTTGATTTTTAGTGATAATGATTTTTTTAAAAAGAGTAAAGAACTAGAGGAATTATATTTGGTTTTAAAAATTAATAGTGAAGATAAGTGTCTTGATTTAAATAATGAAATAAATGTTGTGGATGCTCTTACTAACTATAATAATATTATTGCGATTGGAATAATGCATGATAAAAAATATGAGTGTTTTAATACAAACTGGAGTGATAATTGCTGTAAAGAAAATAGAAATCAATTGAGTTATTATGATGAAAATAAAGAATGTTTATATATTTTAGTAAAGGAAAATGTAAACTTTCAAGATTTGCTAGATTATAGTAATCTTAAAAGTTAATAAACATCATGATAATAAATAATTTAAACTATGAAGTAAACTCAATTGAGGTATATAATAAAATCTTTGTAGGTATTGCAGCATGTTTATCACTAGATGAATGTATTTCAAGTTATTCAAGGTCAACATCAAAAAAATCAATTTATGTAAATGTTAAAAAAATGGGTGTTTCATCTTTTAAGTGCTTTAGAATTAGTGATCATTCATCAACTTTGCCCCAGTATAAAATAAAGACTTTTTATATTAATGATTATATAGATATAAATAGTTTAGTAAGAGATGTCAAATCATATTTGTTAAAAGCTAATTGGTTTGATTTATCAAATAGTTTGTTTGATTTAATTAAGTCAATATCAAGTGATAAAAACAGTGAAAATAGGTTTTTCTTAAATTTTGAAAGTAATATTGTGGATAGTTCATTAAAAGGGTTGGATTTTTATTTATTTAATTCTATAAGTAAAAAAAGAGTAAATATTGATAGGGAAACTAATGATTTACTTATTGAAGCATATAATCAGGGCTTGATTGCTTTTAGATGTTATTCAAAAAATGGAAGAAATATAAAGTGGCGTGTGTATGTCACTAAAATCGGCGCTAATATGATTAAAGAACATGAAAAAAGAAATATAATAAAATCTAAGTTATATCATGTCGATAATTTTAACGAAAAGTTAATACATATTAAAAATGAGAATATACTAGATAAAATAAATAATCGCTCATAGTAAAATGGTACATTATGTAGCTAACTTAATTGGAAGAGATATTAAGCCATTTTTGAGCAAAAATAATAAAAATATATTATAGATATATAAATAAAAAGCTTAATTGTAGTGTAAAATTGAGCTTTTTAAATAATAACATTAAAAATAAGGCTAGTTAATTGCTGAAATATGTCTATAAGGTGTATAATGATAGATAGGCTTAGGCCTTAATTAAATAATGGAGGTGAATATAATGGAATATAAAGTTATTGATTTACATGGAGATTTATTTTCACATTTTAATGGTAAAGGTTTAGAAGGTGAAGAAGGTATTTTCAAAAAATATCATCTAGATAATTTTAAAAAGGGTAATGTTTATTTTAGTGTTTTTAATATTTGGTTAGATGATGAGAATAAACCAAAAAGACAACTTGCTGAAGAAATAATTACTAATGGAGCTAAAGAAATTTTAAATAATCAAGATATTTTTAATCAAGTTCGTAATTATGATGATATTAATGAAAATGGTAAAATAAATTTCTTTGTTGGTCTTGAGGGACTAGATTATCTAAGTAGTGCTGATGAACTATATCCGTTGTATATGTATGGAGCAAGGTTAGCTGGACTAACATGGAATCATTCAAATAAGTTTGCTTCAAGTATTACTGATGCAAATGATCAAGGATTAAGTGATGAAGGTAGAAAAGCAATAAAAATAATGAACGAATTAGGGATGATTGTTGATATTTCACATTTAAGTGATAAGGCTGCTTTAGAAATATTAGATATTTCAAATGCTCCAGTTATAGCATCACATTCTAATGTTAGAAACTTAAGTCCTCATCATCGTAATGTTACAGATGAGATGATTAAGAAAATAGCTGGAACAGGTGGAGTTATTGGAATGAATGCATATCCTGCTTTTGTTTCTGAAAATCCTACAGAAAAAAATGTAGAGGGTCTTATTAAGCATATAGATTATATTAAAGAATTAGTTGGTATTGACTATATTGCTTTTGGATTTGATTTTATGGATTATCTATCTGATGATGCAACTGGAAGTTTTATCGAAGGTTCACCATTTATGGAGGATTTAAAAAATCATAGTTATATAATGAACTTAGTTCATGCATTAGAAAATCATGGTTATAGTGTTGCTGAAATTAACAAAATCACTCATGAAAATGCATTAAGAGTTATAAAAACAGTTTTAAAATAAAAATATATTAGGAGGAAAAAATTATGAATACATTAATTGGGCAAAGTGATATTTGGTCAATGGCTGCAATTATTATTGGATGGGCAGCAATAAGTATTATTCTTGAACAAAAGTATCAATGGGCAGCTAAAATTACTGGTGCTGTAATCGCGTTAATAGGAGCAATGATTTTATCGAATTTGAATATTATTCCAATGGATTCAGATTTTGAGGGAATTGTTTGGTCTTATATTGTTCCATTATCAATACCAATGTTGTTGTTTAAAGCAAACTTAGTTAAAATTTGGCGTGAAAGTGGAAGAATGTTAATTATTTTTCTAATTAGTTCAGTTGGTACAGTGCTTGGAGCAATACTTGGAATCTTTGTAATTGGCAAGTTTATGCCTGAGGCAGCAACTGTTGCTGCAATGATGACAGGATCATATATTGGTGGCTCAGTAAACTTTGCCGCTATGGCTGATTCATTTCAAGCGAGCGGAGATATAGTTAGTGCAGCAGTAGTTGCAGATAATTTAGTAATGGTTATCTATATTATGATTTTAATTGCATTGCCAGCTATGTCATTCTTTAGAAAAAACTATAAAACACCTTATGTTGATAAAGTTGAAGAAATGGGTTCTAATAGTGAAGATGGTGAATCTCAGGTTGCTAAATACTGGGGTAGAAAAGAAATTTCATTAAAAGATATTGCTACTACATTTGCAATTGCAGTTGGAATTGTTGCTTTTTCATCATTTTTCTCAACGCAAATTAAAGAAATTTTTACTGGAAGCGATGTTTTTTCAATAATTATGTCTAATTTCTTCGGAAATATGTATCTTATCTTAACGACAGTTACTCTTATTTTAGCTACTGTCTTTAATAAATTCTTTGACAATCTTAAAGGTAGTCAAGAGATTGGAACTTTTGGAATTTACATTTTCTTTGTGGTTATTGGTATTCCAGCTTCAATTCCAAAAATCATTACGAATGCACCTATCTTATTAGTGTTTGCAGCAATTATGGTTATTATTAATATGTTAGTAACTTTTATTGCAGCTAAAACATTCAAATTCTCATTAGAGGAAGGTATTGTTGCATCAAATGCTAATATTGGTGGTCCTACTACAGCAGCAGCACTTGCTATTTCAAAAGGTTGGACAGAATTAGTTGCTCCTGTAATGTTAGTTGGTACTCTAGGTTATGTTTTCGGTAATTATTTTGGTATATTTATTGAATACATGGCAAGAATAATTTTAGGCGGATAAAAACTCAAAATTTCATAATTGAGATAACAGATAGATTGTTATCTCTTTTTATTTCCATTAATAATATTTGTTTTCTTTTAAAATAAAATAGTAATATTTATGTTATAATTGTAATAGATTGGACTTTAATTGGAGGTGTTATTATGAATGTTTGTTGGATAACTATTCAAGTTAACAATATGGAGCAGTCAGTCAAATTTTATACTGATTTATTTGATTTGAAAATTGCTAACAATTTTAAAGTTGGCCCAATGGAATTAACTTTTTTACAAGCAAATAATCTTCAAATTGAATTGATTTACCAACCAAGAGAAGATGTAATTAACGTTAATGGTGGAATATCTATTGGTGTTGAAATTGATGATACAAATATGTGGTTTGATAAATTAAGGAAATTAAATATTCAGTTCAATAAAGATGAAGTTGTGCAAGTTGATGGTATGAAGTACTTTTTTATTAAGGATCCAAATGGTGTAACTATTCAATTAGTTGATAAAAAATAAATGTAAGGAGAAATTAATTTATATGGAAAATATATTTAGTTTTAAGGGCAATTTATTTAAATATTGCTCTAATAGATTAGAAATTTATAAAGATGATAATTTAGTTCAACAATTTTATTATACTGAAATTGTTTCTATTGAATTTAAAGATGCTCAAGGTGGTTTATTTAGCAAAGATAAAGAGTGTAGTTTAATAATAAAAACTACTAATGGTGATTTAGAATTAGAATTTGAAAAAAAGTATGATAATATTTGCGATAATATTGCAAAATATTATAATAAATATATTGATAGTGAATATGGAAAAGTATCAGCTTATTATAATGTAGTTCATCTACTAGGAATAGAAGATAGAATTCAAAAAAATACTGTAATTAGATTAAGTATTTGTGAAGATAAATTACTTTTTAATAAAAATAAGAGTATAAAATTTTCTGAAATAAAGAATGTTGAACTTGTTGATCACATGCAGTTTATGCATAGTGTTTCTATTGCTTCTACAATGATTTTAGGTGATTTTGCACCTTCTGCTGGAAGTAAGGATGAGTTAATGATTATTGAAATGATTGTTATAACATTTAAAGAAAAGGATAAATTAAAGAAGGTTGTTGTTTCGCAAAGTAAAGAATCGCAAGATGATTTAGAAAGTATTTGTAATACAATAAAATCAGCGTGTAAATAGCTTTAAATATATTATTAGATAGGGTGTAATTAAATGAAGTTAGATGAAATAATAAAAATAATTGATAAATCAAATAATTTAGTTTTTCTAACTGGTGCGGGTGTTTCTACTTTATCTGGAATACCTGATTATCGCTCAATGAATGGAGTTTATTCTAATAAAGAAAATCCTGAATATTTATTAAGTCATACTTGCCTTGTGAATGAGACTGAAAAGTTTTATAGTTTTGTAAAAGAATTATATCATCCAAATGCTAAACCGAATGTTATTCATAATGTTATGGCTAATTTAGAGCAAACAAAAAATGTAACTGTAATTACTCAAAACATTGATCAGTTACATTCAAAAGCTGGTTCAAAAAACCTTTTAGAGTTTCATGGTAATTTATATGATTTATATTGTATGAAATGTCATAAAAAAATAGAGGTTTCAGAGTATTTAAGTGATTATAGGCATTGTGAAGATGGTGGTATAACTAGACCTAATGTTGTATTGTATGAAGAGGGTTTAGATGCTAGTGTGGTTGATGCTTCAATTAAAGCGGTTAGTAATGCTGATACTATTATTTTAGTGGGAACATCGTTTAAGGTTTATCCTTTTGCATCTTTGCTTGATTTTGCATGTAGTGATGCGATTGTTGTCTTAGTGAATAATGAGGATGTAAATAATAGTAGGATTGATATTAAGTATATAGGTGATGCAAGAGAAGTGTTTGAATATATAGATATTATATAGAAAGGAATAAGAGAAATGGAGAAAAAAGTGAATTTAATACCGAGTGCGTCAAATATGATTGAGTCAACTAGATCGATTGGATACACTTTTGAAACAGCATTGGCAGATATTATTGATAATAGTATATTCGCCAATTCAAAAAAAATAGAAATATTTTTTGATAACGGTAATAATTGCAACTCTATTTATTTAGAAATTTTAGATAACGGTATAGGAATGAATAAGGAAGAGATTATAAATGCCATGAAATATGGTAGCAGTAATGTATATAGTCAAAGAGATGAATATGATTTAGGAAGGTTTGGATTAGGATTGAAAACAGCAAGTCTTTCTCAATGTAGAAAACTAACAGTAGTGTCAAAAAAAAATGGTGAAATTAGTGGATGTTGTTGGGATTTAGATTTGATAAAGGAATCTGATGATTGGACTTTAATTATATTAGATGATATAGAGATTAATAGAATTGTAAATATAGACAATTTAATAAAAAAGGAAAGTGGCACAATAGTAAGATGGGAAAATTTTGATAAATTAGGAGATGATAAAGAAAGCAAAGGATATGTTTTAGACTCAGTTATGGATTATGCTGAGAAACATATATCATTAGTTTATCATAGATTTTTTGAAGAAAAAAAGGTTGAAATTTATTTTAATAATAGAATATTAGAAGCTATTGATCCATTTTTTTTGAGTAATAATGCCACTCAAATTTTGGAAAAAGAAAGCTTGAAATTCAATGGACAAACTATCAATATTTCTCCTTATATCGTTCCACACAATAATAAACTTAAACAAAAAGAAAAAAGTATTTTGAATAAATATAAAGATTTAAACTTAAATGAAGGATTATATATTTATAGAGCGAATAGATTAATTGCATGGGGAAAGTGGTTTAGAGTTTCAAGACAGGATGAATTGAGTAATCTTGTTAGAATAAGAATTGATATACCAAATTCGATGGACTTGGAGTGGAAAATAGATGTCAAAAAAAGTTCGCTTGAAATACCTTATAAGTTAAAAAGCAGCCTTAAAGAAGTAGTAGATAGGGTAGCAAAAAAAAGTAAAAAAGTATATAATCATAAAGGAATAGTAAGAAATACTAACCAATATACACCGATATATAATAGAATAGAAAAAGATAAGAAAATTTTTTACAGAATTAATAGAGAATTAGCTTTATTAAATGTAATTTTTGAAAATGTAGATTTTAATACAAAAAAGTTAATAAATAATTTATTAGAACAACTTGAAGATTCGATTCCATACGATTCAATTTATTATGATATGGCAACCAAAAGTGAAATCAATAGAACAAATCTAATAGATGAGTCAGTATATAAAGAAATCGTTGAAACGATAAAGTGTTGCTCAAATATAGAACAAAAAAAGTTTTTATTAGAATCTTTTAAAAATATTGAAAAATATAAAAATAATAAAGAAATTATATTGAAAGTAGAGGAAGAAATTAATGAATATAAATTATGATTTAGTCGATGAAAGTTTTCCGTTTGCAAAAAGTTATATTGAATATAAATTTCCATATAGTACACCAACAAAAGAAGATATTATTAAAAATTTAGATGATATAAAACCACATCTAAAATTGAATTCGTTAGAGTTTAATAGTTTAAAAGAAAAAATAATTGCAAATCAAACAATAAGGTTAGATGAAGGTGGAAGCGTAATTTTGCATGATAAAAGTAAACCATGGTATATGTCTGTAAGAGCTGAACGTGGCACAAATAGATATGATGCATATGAAAACTTTTTAATACATGAGTACAAATATCCTAAAAAAGTAGTAACTAAAATAGGAGATACAGCAGATAAAATAATGGATAAAATAGGAGATCCACAAATTCAAGGAAAATTTAATAAAAAGGGATTAGTTATAGGAGATGTACAAAGTGGTAAAACAAGTAATTTTATTGCATTAGTTAATAAAGCAATAGACTCTGGATATAATTTAATCGTTGTTGCAACAGGAACAATAGAGCGATTAAGAAAACAAACTCAAGAAAGAGTGGAATTAGGATTAGGAATAACTACAACAGGTAAAAACACAAGTAAAAATTACAGAGATAGCGAAAAAGATTTGGCTGTTCATTTCATTACAAATATAGAAAGCGATTTCAAATTAAAAAATGCAAACCTTAGCGAAATAAATGATAAAATATCACAAGTTGCAATAATTAAAAAAAACAAAAACACTTTAGATAATCTAAGAAAATGGCTGCAAAAACATAATGGAAAAAATATTGATAAAGCAATATTATTTATTGATGATGAAGCTGATAATGCATCAATTAACACTAAAAATGCAGACAGTCCGACAACTATAAACCAAGGAATTAGAGCGATTCTTGATATGTTTATTAGATCTAGTTATGTTGGATTTACAGCAACACCTTATGCAAATATCTTGATCGATCCAAAAATTGGAAATGATTTATTCCCAAGTGACTTTATTACAATATTAGATACACCAAGTAATTATATTGGCCCTAATAAAATATTTGGTGAGAATGGAGAGTATAGTGATATTATTCAACTGAATAACGATTGTGGAAAAGTAATAAAGTCAAAAATGAGAAGTTATGATAAAGAGATTATAAATATAAAAGATTACATGGACTACAATGATGACATTCCAATGTCACTAAAAGAGGCAATTGTTGTTTTTTTACTACAAAATGCAATAAGAGATATTAGAGGTGATAAAAAAAGCCATAGATCAATGTTGATAAATGTATCACACTTAAATGAAATTCAAGAAAGAGTGTTGGAATATGTCAAAGAATATTTGTATGAATTAAAAAGAACAATAAAAAATTATTCATTAGTTAATGATAATATTGAAATGAAAAAAATTGAAAAAGTTTTTGATGAAAAATTTAAAGAAAATAAGGAAATAAAGCTTGATTTTTCTGATGTTAAAAAAGTATTATATAAATCAGTCGACCCAATTATTGTGGAAGTTATTAATTCAAAAAACAGCAATTTTAGATATGATGAATATGAAGAATATGGAGCAAGAATAATTGCAATAGGTGGTTTTGCATTAAGTAGAGGATTAACTCTTGAAGGTTTGTCAACTAGTTATATACATAGAAATACTGCAATATACGATACTTGTATGCAAATGGGAAGATGGTTTGGTTATAGAACAGGATATAGCGATTTGATCTATCTATACTTGCCTCAAGAATCTGTGGATTGGTATAAAGATATATTAGAGGCAACGAATGACTTAAAAAGACAAATTAGAAGTATGAGAAATGAGCATAAAAGCCCAAGAGATTTTGGCTTGTATATTAAAAATGCATCATTAAATGCAAATGAGATTAATTTAATTGTTACTGCAAGAAATAAAATGAAAAACTCAATTAAAGAAAATGTACAAATTTCTATCTCAGGAGAAGTAAAAGAAACTAGAAAATTAAATTTAAATACAGTTGATGAGAATAGAGAAATTGTTGAAAATTGGATTCTTGATAATTTTGAGTGTTATGAAAAAAATGATTTAAAGAAAAAAGGTTTGGTTATGAAAAATGTTGCAAAAGAAAAAATTCAGACTCTTCTAAATGATTATAATTTTGGTATTGGAAATAAGATAAATAGTATGGTAATAGAAAAAACTTTAGAAAGATATGAGTTATATGATGTTGCAATTGCAACAGGAGAATCAAAAAAAATTAGTTTCGGCGGATTAGAAATAAATCCTAGATTAAGAAGCTTCTTTATTAAAGATGAAGAAGACTTATTAATATTTAAAAACTCAAGACTTGGAAGTATAGATGATGGAAAATACGGTTTGACAAATGAAGAATATGAAGAAATAGAAAGAAAAGTAATAAAATTTGATTCTCAAAAAAGTTATTTTGATAATAATATTAGAAAAAACCCATTAATAGTTATTTATCCAATTAATTTAAATTTGAGTGGTAAAAATATAAGTGAATGTGATAAAGAATACTACAATGAAAATAAAGAGAGACTTTTTATTGGTATTTCATTAGGAGTTCCATTAATTGATGGAAAAGAAACTGTTAGCTATAGTATACAAATGAATAAAATATTATTTGAACAGTATGGCATAGATGGAGATATTGATATTGATGAGTTCGAGGAGGATTTTAATTAGAATGAAGGATCGATTTAAAAAAAATACAAATATAAATAATATTGAGGTTTTTGATGGCTATGATAATATGGGATATGATTCAATGTGTATAATATTTAAGAATGAACCTAACTTAAATTTAAATACAGAAAAAATTTTCACAAAAATAATTTACAAATCTAATGAATATAGATTATTTATTTCGTTAAATGACAATAATAAAGATTTAAAGGAAATATTTGATATCTTAAAGCATGACCTTTTAAAAAAAATTGAGAATTTGAATAAAGAAGATGAAATTATAAATGAATTAGCAATTAGGTTTAATTATTGGTCAGAATTACTAATAGCTAGAAATGCAAAAAAAATGGATGAAAATAAAATTCAAGGAATTCTGGGCGAATTATTTTTTATAAATGAATACTTAATTGATACATATGGCTCAGTAAATGCGATTAAGGGATGGGTTGGTCCATCTAAGAGTAATCAAGATTTTATTTTCTCAGATAATATTTTTGAAGTAAAAACAGTACTTGATAAAACAAAGACAATTACAATATCAAATAAGAATCAACTTAGCATATTTATGAATTTAATTGTAATTACTTTTTGCAAATCTGGAGAATTATCAAAGAGTAGTTTTAATTTATCAAAGATGATTATGTCAATTAGTGATAAAATTAACGATAATGAGATAAAAAATATGTTTTATATAAAATTAGCAGAGTTAGGAATTCTGAAAGGTCAAGAATATATTTATGACGATAATAGTTATGAGTTTTTGGAGATTAATAAGTATTTTATTAGCGAGGATTTTCCATTTATTGATCATAAATGTATTCCTTTTGCTGTGAGCAATTACAAATATGATTTATTATTAAGTGAAATTGATAAATATAAAAGTAGGTGTAAATAATGCAAGAATTTCAAGATGAAATAATAAAATTAATTGAAGAAGAAAAGCATATTAATCAAAATACATATAATGAAAGTCTTTTTGATTATTATACTAAAGCTCTTGAAGAAAATGATGAATTAATCGGAGAGTGTAGCTACTTACATTACGAGGCAAATTTAAATAGTAATCAAAAGTGTAAAATTGACGGTTATTCGTATAATGAGATTGATGGAGAACTTATATTATTTGCTACTTATTCAGCAACAAATTATGGGAATAACACATTGGACAAAGGTCAAGCTGACAAAATTTTTAAAAATATTAAAAACTTTTTTGTACATGCTGACATTATAGTGGAAAATGGCGAAGAAAGTTCTGAAGGGTATAATTTAGCTCATTTAATATTAAATAGAAAAAAATCTGAAAATGAATATTTATATAGTTTAGAAAAAATTAGAATGATAATTTTAACCGAAAAAGAAATTGTGAAAAGCTTACAGAAAATAGAAGTAACTGAATATGGTGGGTTAGTAATACAAAAACAAATATTTGATATTAATAGTATTAAAAACTTAATTAATAGTAAGAGTGGAAAAGTCGATTTAACTATAAAAATTGATGATGAATTTGGGGAAATAAGAGCAATGAAGGCAAACGAAACAAACGAATATGAAAGTTACCTTTGTATTGTTAGTGGACTTCTACTAGCAAAATTATATAATAAATATGGTAGTAAACTTATTGAAGGAAATGTTAGATCTTTTTTACAAACTAAAGGAAAGGTAAACAAAGGACTGAGAGCTACAATATTAAATGAACCAGAAAAGTTTTTTGCATATAATAATGGACTGACAGTAACTTGTAAGAATTTCACGATTAGTGAGGGCAAAATAACTTCATTTACTAATTTGCAAATTGTTAATGGTGGACAAACTACAGCATCACTAGCAAACTGTTTGATAAGTGATAAAGCAGAAGTTCAATTAGGCAAAGTATATGTGCCAATGAAGTTGAATGTGGTTTCTAGTGATGATATTTCGGATGAATTAATACCAGAAATATCTAGATATGCTAATACTCAAAATAAGGTTAGCGATGTGGATTTAGCAAGTAATCATCCATTTCATAGAAGAATTGAAGATTTTTCAAGAAGGATTACTGCTCCAACAAAAATTGGGTATTCTTTTGCAACAAAATGGTATTACGAGAGAGCAAATGGCCAATATGCACAAGAAACTTATAAAATGACTAAATCAAAAAAAGAAAAATTTTATGATATAAATCCAAAAAATCAAATGTTTAAAAAAGCAGATTTTGCAAAATATTTTAATATAATGTCTTTAAAACCACATATTGCTTCAAAGGGAGGAGTAAGTGCTTTTAGGGAGTTTACCACTTGGATTTTGAAGACTTGGGAAAAAAATGACAATAAAATAAATGAAAAATTTTTCAAAGATAATATAGCAAATATAATATTATTTAAAGAAATAGATATAATTGTAAAAAATGCAGATTGGTATAATGGATACAAAGCAAACATAAATGCATATACATTAAGCTATTTATATTGGTATTGTAATGAAAAATTAAATTCGGAAATTAATTTAAGCAAAATTTGGCTAGATCAAGGCATTGATAATGAATTAAAATTTAACTTGAAAAAACTTACGAAAAAAATATATTTTCATTTAATTGATGAAAATAGAGTTGTTGAAAATGTAACCGAATGGGCGAAAAAGGAAATGTGTTGGAATAAGTGTAAAGAAAAAAATCTTATTGATTGGGATTTTAATATTGACAATATTTTGGTTAGCAAAGAAGAATTAAAATATGAGAAGAAAAATGCTGTAAAAGAACAAAAAATAGAAAATCAATTGAATGAACTTGCGACAGTATATAATTATCTAGAAGAAGATGAAAAATTCTATATGGATCTATATGATTTTATAAGTGATAAGAATGAATATAGTGATAAAGAAAAAGATATAATTATGATAGTTGCTAAAAGCAAAGCTATTTTAAGTGATAAACAAGCAAAAACTGCATTACAAGTAATTGATAAGGCAAGATTGGATGCGTGGAATAAATAGTAGTCAAGTTAATTGATTGTAATTAAGGAGGTGTTAATATGTTGAAGGTTATAGAAACATTTAGTGGGATAGGAGCTCAAGCAAAAGCATTGAATAATTTAGAATGTGAATATGAAATCGTTTTTACAGCAGATTGGGATATTACTGCTATTATTGCATACGATTTAATACATAATGGTGAGCAAAAATTGGGCCAATATGAAAAAATGAGTAAAGAAAATTTGTTGAAGAAAATATCAAGTTATTCCTTTAGTTTAAACGGAAAGGATTTAGCATCTAAAAGCTCAATTAATAGATTAAGTGTAGAAATATTAAAAAGGTTAAATGTTGCAATTGATAGAACAAAAAACTTGGTAAATGTTCAAGATATTAGTGGAGCAACTCTTCCAAATGATATAGATGTTTTGACCTATTCATTTCCATGTCAGGACCTTTCAAATGCTGGGTCATGGCATGGAAATACCGGAGGTATAAATAGAGATGCAAAAAATCGTTCTAGTATGCTTTGGGAAATAGAAAGGATATTATTAGAAAGATATAATAATAAACTTGAGTTACCAAGATTCTTATTGATGGAAAATGTTAGAAGTATAAAATCAAAAAAACATATTGATAACTTTAAAGAGTGGCAGGAATCATTAGAGGGAATAGGATATTATAACAAAATCTATTCGCTAAACTCTAAAGATTTTGGCATTCCACAAAATAGAGAGCGTATGTTTATGGTAAGTTTTTATGTAGGAAATAATTGTGAGTTAAAAAATAAAATAAAATCTTATTTAGATAAAAACAACTTAAAAAATTTAAAGTGTGAAATGCATCATATGAAAGATTTTTTAAAAACTGATTATAGAAATACTCAATATTTAAATGAAGCTATTTTAAGTAATCCAAATGATACTCCTTCGAGGAAGAAAATATTTGAAAATAATATATTGATTTATGATGAACAAAAATATTGTGATCTCGTTGCGACTTTAACAACTAAGCAAGACAGGCATCCTAATTCAGGTGTAATAACTTTTAAGGGAAAAAAGGGTAAAAGTCAGTTTAGATATTTAACACCAAGAGAAGCATTTTTACTAATGGGATTTCAAGAAAAGGATTATCAAGTTTTAATAGATAATAATTTTTCACATAGAAAAAATTCAATGTTTTTTTCATTAGAAAAATTGCATAGGCTAGCAGGTAATAGTATAGTGGTAAATATATTAGAAGAAGTATTTAAACAAATTATTTATGTTAAAAAAAATATTTACGAAATTAATGATTAATTTAATATTAATACAAATATTGTGTAGGTAATATATTGGAAAAGATGAAACTCAATTAAGGATTTTATCTTTTTTTCATAAATAAATGATGGTTTTATTATTTTCACCTCTTTTGATTCGCTTTTATTTTATGTAAGTATATTTTAATTTGTATAAAATATTTTTTTATTATTTCCAATAACATTGCCTTTTTAACCTTAATGAAAAAATCTGCACTATATTTTGAAAAGTGCCAAAACCACACATGAATACTCACCTGGCTATTATAGAGATATGAACTATGACTATCGAATTTATGATCGTGCTTTAGATAACAAATACTTAAAATATGGCTTTGAAAAAATTAAACAAGCTTATGAACCAGAGAAGTAAGTAAATGATTAATCAAACTTAGAGAGAGCTTTAAAAGCTCTTTTTTGTTGACTTCTCACATAATAATGTTATAATCTATATATGAACATATATTCATATATAAGGAGTGAGATAAAATGAAATTAAAAATACAGGGGTTAGATTGTGCGAACTGCGCAATGAAAATAGAAGATGAATTAAAGAAAGATTCAAGATTAGAAGAAGTTAATGTTGATTTTGTAAATCAATGTATAAGCTATTCTACAAAAAAAGATGTAAAAGTAGACGAAATAAAAAAAGTTATAACTAAAATTGAACCAGATGTTACTTTTTTGGATGAAAAGATAGAAAAATATATTTATCATATTGGTGGTTTAGATTGTGCAGAGTGTGCAAGTTCCTTTGAAAAAAAAATAAATGAACAAGAAGAAGTAAAAAAAGCAGTAGTTGATTTTACTAATCAAAAATTAATTATTGAATATAATGAAAAAGATTTCAATAAAATTAAAGAAATAGCAAGTCAATTTGATGATGGACTAACATTATCAAAAACAAAAGAAGATGAAAGTGATGGAATTAACTGGGAAATAATAATTAGTGTAAGTATTGCTCTTATTTTAGTAGCATCAACATTTATAATAGATATGAGTAAAACAGTAGAATTGATAGTTTTATTTGTTGCCTATATTGTTGCAGGATATGATGTTTTATTGAAATTAGTTAAAAATCTATTAAAAGGTCAGTTATTTGATGAAAACTTTTTAATGGGGATTGCAACAGTTGCAGCATTTGGAATTGGTGAATATACAGAAGCAATTGCAGTAATGGTTTTCTATAAAGTTGGAGAATTCTTTCAAGATATGGCAGTTAATAAGTCAAGAAAATCAATTACTGGATTAATGGATATTCAAGCTGAATATGCAAATTTAGTTGTAGATAATGATGTTAAACAAGTTAATCCTGAAGATGTTAAAATAGGTGATAAAGTTTTAATTAAACCAGGAGAAAAAATACCACTTGATGGAGTTGTAGTTGAAGGAACAACTTTTATTGATACAAAAGCTTTAACAGGAGAATCAGCAGATGTTAAAGTTAAAATAGGAAGCGAAGTATTAAGTGGTTCAATTAACAAAGAAAGTGTTATAACAATAGAAGTAACAAAAGAATATAGTGATTCAACAGTAGCAAAAATATTAGATTTAGTTGAAAATAGTAGTGCATCAAAAGCACCAACAGAAAATTTTATTACTAAGTTTGCTAGAGTATATACACCAACAGTTGTTTTTATAGCACTAGCGGTTGCTATAGTACCACCATTAACATTTTCAGCAGAAGGCTTTTATCCATGGATTTATCGTGCACTAATTTTCCTAGTTATCTCATGTCCATGTGCTTTAGTAATATCAATACCATTAGGATTCTTTGGCGGAGTAGGAAATGCATCTAAACATGGTATTTTAGTTAAAGGAGCAAATTATCTTGAAGCACTTTCTAAATTAGATACAGTAGTTTTTGATAAAACAGGAACATTAACAAAAGGTAATTTTACAGTAGTTGCTCTAGAACCTGAAAGTAGTTATAATAAAGAAGAACTTTTAAAAGTAGCAGCTTATGCAGAAAGTTATTCAACACATCCAATTGCGATTTCAATTATTGAAAGCTATGGCAAAAAAGTTGATTTTCAAGCAATTAGTGACTATGAGGAAATATCAGGTCAAGGTATAAGAGTAAAAATTAATAATGAGGAAGTTTTAGCAGGTAACTACTTGTTAATGGAAAATAATAAAATATCTGCAACAAAAAAAGAAAATGTTGGAACTATTGTTTATTTAGCAAAAGCAGGTAAATATCTAGGATATATTGAAGTAGCTGATGAAATAAAAGAAGATACAAAGCAAGGATTAGAAAACTTAAAAGCTCTAGGTGTTAATAATTTAGTGATGTTAACAGGTGATAATGAACAAGTCGCTAAAAAAGTAGCGAGTGAAGTAGGTATAACAAAATATTTTTCTAAGTTATTACCAAATCAAAAAGTTGAAAAATTAGAAGAACTTGATAGAAATAAAGAAGCTGGTAGTAAAATTGCTTTTGTTGGAGATGGTATAAATGATGCTCCTGTTCTAACAAGAGCAGATATCGGAATTGCAATGGGTGGTGTTGGTAGTGATGCAGCAATTGAATCAGCTGACATTGTTATTATGAATGATGAAATTAGTAAGATTGCAACAGCTCTTAAAATATCAAGAAAAACAAAAAGAATTGTCATGCAAAATATTGTGATAGCTATGGTGGTTAAACTAGCAGCATTATCACTAGGATTATTTGGTGTTGCAACAGTATGGGAAGCAGTAATTGCCGATGTTGGAGTAGCAATCATTGCTATCTTTAATTCAATGCGAGTGCTTAATGATAAAAATATTTAAAAAGGTGTGAGACTATTGTCAGAAAATAAAGAAGTTTGTTTAGAAGAAAGTTATAATAAAAGTATCGAGGAGTTGGAAGAAAAATTACTTAATGAAGATCAAGCATATCAATTATCAGAATTCTATAAAGTATTTGGTGATATAACAAGAATAAGAATTCTTCATTTGCTATCATTGAAAGAAATTTGTGTACATGAAATTTCAGCAATACTCGATATTTCACAATCTGCAGTTTCTCATCAATTAAAAGTGTTAAGACAAAACAAATTAGTAAAACCTCGAAAAGAAGGTAAACATGTTTTCTACTCACTTGATGATGAACATGTTTTGCAAATATTTAAAAATGGAATTGATCATATTAATGAATAAAAGAAAAAGGAGCTTTGTCAATAATTAGGGGGTAACATAAGTTACCTTCTTTTTTATGTGTAATTGTAAAAAGTGTTATCATTAATATTTTGAATATGTAAA
>JARXZD010000029.1 GCA_029893765.1 Bacilli bacterium PM5-9 | reverse complement strand
ATAGAGTACATTCAACACTTGGATATCAATCCCCAGTTGAATATAGAGTAAATGATTCCTTATAATAATTGTCCATTAAAGTGTTGACAGTCCATATTTCTTTCCACTTGTTAGTATGTCTTATATGCTCTACCTCTTCTACATATTCTGTCCATACATGCCTCGTTATTACTTTTTCCTTAGTTTTAGTACATTGCTTTTTATTTCTACAAACTTTACAATCTTTTGCTTCTGACTTATATTTTCTATAACCATCTTTACTTGTTGAATAGTATGTCAATATTTTTTCATTTGGACAAATGTAACAGTCATAGACTTCATCATATACAAAATCATGCTTTTTCAAATATCCTTTTTTAGTCCTAGGTCTTGTATATGGCATATATGGTACTTGATTATTATTAAATATTTCTCTACATATTGCTGGTGTTTTATATCCTGCATCCAAACTAATATTTTTGATTTTGTTTCTATACTTTTTATTTAACACATTGTAAGCTTCAAAGAATGATGTGCTATCATGTATATTGCCTGCTACTAGTGTTGTTGATATTACAAATCCATTTCTATCACAAAATGTTTGATGTGAATATGCAAAACATTTTTCTTTTTCACCTTTATGAAAACATCCACTCTCTGGATCACTTTTGCTTACTTTAATATTTTTCTTACTACTACATTCAACATCTTCACCAGTATTCTCATCAAATATTATTTCCTTTTTCACTAATGATTCTACTGGTTTTTGATTACACATTATTCTATCTTCATTGATTTCTTTTAGTAAATCTTTTTCATAACTTTTAGTTATTACTTCTACTTCTTTATTAAATGATTTATTTTTATTTGCATTTGCTTTTTGATGAGTACTATCTCCAAAAACTGTTTCCATATCTATAAAATCGTACTTTATGGCCTGTCTTATAATCTCATCAAATATTTCTTCAAATACTGTTGATTCACTATATCTTCTTATATAATTTTGCGACCATGTTGAATAATTTGGTATTTTCTCATATACTGTTAACCCTAAAAACCAGCGATATGCCATATTAACTTCTACCTCTTTACATGTTCTTCGCATTGAATTAATTCCAAATATTATATTTATGAACATCATTTTAAAAAGTACCACTGGATCTATACTTGGTCTTCCTAAATCACTATACAAAGACTCTACTTTTGGATATATAAAAGTAAAATCAATACAGTTTTCTAATTTTCTTACCAAATGATCTTGTGGTACTAATTCATCTAATGTAGCCATTATAAAACAATCACTCTTTATATTATTTTTATTTGTCATTGACATAATATCATCTCCAATTTAACCTAATTTTATTATATCATTTTTGAACAAATAAAAGCAGGAAGACTTAAACTTTAATGGTTAAATTGAAGTTGATAAAGTTCATTCCCGCAGTATTATTATATCATTATTTTTATTATTTAAAAAGACTATTAACAAATTACTTTGTCAACAGTCTGAAACATGGTATAAAACCATATTTACTTTTCTTTATCAACTAACAATACTCCACCAGGTGCAACATTTTCAGGTGGGTATTCATTAAAAAATACAATAGTTGCATCTTTATCAATACCAGTTACTCGATGTAATTCATCACAAAAAGATTTTGCTAGCTCAACTTTTTGATTATAATCAAGTGGTACAATATCAATCTTAATTGTTGGCATAAAAATATCCCCTTTCATAATAATTATTATTTAGTAACACGAATTACCTCATTAACACCTTCTATTTTTTTTATATTAGTAATAATTCTTTGTAGTTGTTCACCATTAGATACTCTTATCTCTAAGGAAATTTCAGCGATTATATCTTTAATATCTGTATGAACATTCATTACTTGGGCATTGTTTTGAGATAATAATGTAATAACATCACTTAATAAATACATTCTATCATAGCTTTTTACAACCAAGTCAACATAATAATAACTTCCTTTTAAGGCTATTGGATCCCAATGAACAGGAATAAAGGCATCATGATTTAATCCTTTAACATTAGGGCAATCTTCACGATGAATTTTAATTGCTTTACCACTAGCAACATATCCAATTATTTCATCACCAGGAATTGGACTACAACAGTTTGCAAGTTCAACAGCAATCGAATCAATTCCATCAACAATAATACCTTGATCAATTGTTTTTATATTTGTTGCTTGTTTTTTAAGTAATTTTGGAATTGAAAAGACTGGTTTAATATTATAAACACTGTCAATTATTTCATCAACATCAGCTTTTTTTAATGCTAGTTCAACTAAAATATCATCAAAATTTGATGCTTTATAAAATTTAATACATCTTTCTATGGCTTCATGATTATCTAAAACTTTCTCATCAAGTTCACGCTCTTTAATACGCTTATGTAAAGTATTTTTAGCTTTTTCAATCAATTCTTTTCTTTCAGATTCTGTCTTGCTTTTTAGATAATGTTTAATCCTTTGACGTGCATTACTAGTTTTCACAATATCTAACCAACCTTCTGTTGGCCCAGGTGCATTATTTTGTGTTTGTATCTCAACAACATCACCAGTTTTTAACTTAGTATTAAATGGAACAAAGTTTCCATTTACTAAAGCTCCTGTCATACTTTCAGCAACTTTACTATGGATTTTATAAGCAAAGTCAATAACACTAGATTCATTAGGTAAATTAATTACTTTTCCTTTTGGTGTTAATGCATAAACATTTGCTTCAAAAATATCTCTTTGTAAGTTATGCATATATTCTTGTGCTTGGACATCATTAGAATCATCTGATAATGAAACAAAATCTCTAAACCAATGAAGTTGTTCCTCAATTGCTTTTTGTGAAATTTTTTCACTACCTTCTTTATAACGCCAATGAGCAGCAAATCCTCTTTCAGCAATATCATCCATTTCTTTTGTTCTTATTTGCAATTCAAAAATAACGCCACCATCACCAATAATTGTAGTATGTAATGATTGATACATATTTGGCTTTTTCATCGCAATATAATCTTTAAAACGCCCCGGAATTGGACGATACTTATTATGAATTAATCCTAATACTCCATAACATGTCATAACATCTTTACAGATAATTCTAATTGCTTGTAAATCATATATTTCATCAAATTTTTTATGTTTATATACCATTTTTTTATAAATGCTATATAAATGTTTTGAACGACCAGATATATTTACAACAATATTATTTGATATTAATAAACTATCAACTTCTTTAATCATTGAAGTTAATAAGCTATCACGTTCTTTTTTCTTTAAATTAACTAATTCAACTAATTCAAAGTATTTCTTTTGATCTAAATAATATAAACATTTATCTTCAAGTGTTGCTTTCATCTCACCTAAACCAAGACGATGAGCAATTGGAGCATAAACATCTAATGTTTCTTCAGCAATTTTCTTTTGTTTATGTTCAGGCATATATTGTAATGTCAACATATTATGTAATCTATCAGCAAGTTTAACTAAAATAACACGGATATCTTTTGACATTGCAATAAATATTTTACGATGATTTTCAGCTTGATATTGTTCATCAGTTATCTTTGGTAAATTTCCTAATTTAGTAACCGCTTCAACAATAGTAGCTACTTCTTCATTAAATTTTTTCTCTAAATCACTTACACTAACATCACAATCTTCTACCACATCATGAAGAAGACCAGATGCAATAACATTTGGACTTACTTGAAGCTTTGCTAAAGTAATAGCTACATTTATAACATGATTAGCATAAGGCTCTCCTGATTTTCTAACTTGTGGTGCATGTTTTTCAACAGCAAAATCATATGCTTTTTTGATTAAATCAAGATGCTCTTGTTTATGAATATAAGATACAACATATTTAACCAATGATTCATAAGGAATAAGTTTATCAGATTTAATTACTTCATCCATATATTAAAACTCCATTAATGAAGTTACTTTGTAATCATTTAAAAGTTCTCTACCTTTTAAATCAACTAATTCTATTAAAAAGGCACAACCTACAACAATTCCACCCATTTTTTCTACTAATTCAATTGAAGCTTTAATTGTTCCTCCAGTAGCAAGTAAATCATCAACAATAACTACTTTTTGTCCTGGTTTAATTGAATCAGAATGCATACACAAAGTATTGCTTCCGTACTCTAAATCATATGAAGTGCTAATTGTTTCACGAGGTAGCTTGTTTGGTTTTCTTACAGGAATAAAACCAAGTTTAAGATTAGTTGCTACAGGACAACCAAAAATAAATCCCCTAGCCTCAGGTCCTACAATAACATCTGCCTCAACTTCTTTTGCAAATTCAGTAAAACAATCTGTCGCATAAGCAAAAGCCTCACCATTTGCCATTAGTGGTGTTATATCTCTAAAAATAACTCCTTCAATTGGATAATCATTAACTGATGCAATATATTTTTTTAAATCCATATTATTACCTACTTTCTTACCATATAATATTATACCAATTTTTTTATAAAAAAGCACTATTTTATCTATGTATAGTTTCTTAGTATTAAAAAAATACTTCTCAATGATAATTTACTATCTTAAAGAAATATTTAATTATTTTTTATACTTTTTTAGTAGCATTAGTTAGCTTAACTTTTTTTGCTTTACTTAACTTCCCTTTACTACTATATTTAGCTTTTGTAGCCTTAATAGCTTTTTTATTACTAAAAGTTGTTACGTATTTATATGCTTTGCCATATTTATTTGATTTAAGTTGACCTTGTTTATTATAAACAAAGTAATTCATTTTAGTTGGTTGTCCTTTTTTATAATACATTCTTTTATAAAGTTTCTTTTTACCATTTTTTCGATACTCCGTATATTTTATAGCTGTTCTTTTACAGTTGATTGTATTTTTACCAACAATAACTTTTTTAGACTTAATTTTAGTAGAACCACTATAATATTTTCTAGTTTCTGTATACGCTCTTACAAAGTAAAGATTAGTTTTATTATAATTAGTCAACATACCTTTATTATTATACTTTTTAAACCAACTACCATCAAATATTGAAACAGTTACATTTTTATAATAAGAATATTTATATTTTTCATAATTTCTCGTATATAACTTATTATTTGAATGATATGTTCTTTCATCAATTTTTTTGTAAGTTATTTCACCTTTACCATTTAAAGTATACTGAATATCTTTTGTTAAATTATTTTTTGAATTCCATATTTTTTCACGATACAAATGTTTACTATTATTATTTTTATAATAGTACGCCTTTTTTATATTGTCAGTTGATGTTGTAACATAACTATTTATACGTGCATTATTTTTACTCGCTTTAACAGCACAATTATGAACTTTTATATCTGTACTACAATTTTTGGTATCAAAGAAAAAATTTACTTCATTTTTTGAATTAAAATACAAATTTATAATTTCATTTTTAAAGTGAAACCAGACAGTCTTGCCATCAACACTAACTGGTTTATACCAACTTCTAATAGTTTCAATCGAATCAGATAATTCATAATATCTATTTTTGTTTGACATTATTGGGTTTTCATTTAAAACACTATAATTAGTTGAAGCATATTCATTGGTAAACTTTGGTGTGATTGTTGCTTTGTTATCACTTGCATTTACTCCAACATAGATAAATATAAAACACAGTAAAAAATTAAACAAAAACTTATTAAATAATTTCATTAATATCACTCCTTGTTTTTATTTTATCACATAATCTTCAACAATGATATTAAGTTTTGTTTTACCATTAAAATTATTGATCCCAAGTTTTACAATCAAGTCAACTTTATCATTAACACTGATATCTAAATTTGGATTATTGAAAATCATTATTTCAAAACACTTAGTCTGATATAAAATATTTAATCGGTAATGTATATTACCTTTTAATGCTTTAATGTTTGCTACAATAGCATCTTTAATTAAGAAGAGTGGTTGTTCAAATCCATTTCCGAATGGTTCTAAATATCTTAAAGATACTATATTATCAAGTGTTAAATCACTTTCATCAAGTAAAATAACTTCATACTCTTTATCAGCTATTTTAATATTAGATAATTCATTACTTAAAAACTCATTAATTTCTCTAGAATTTTCTTTTTGATAACTTATTCCCATAGCTTGTGAGTGTCCACCATATTTAATGAATAATTCAGGTCTTTTTGAAACAATATCATAAATATTAACCTCGCTAATACTTCTAATACTTGCCTTATATTCTAAGTTATTACTAGTAGCAATCATTGATACACAGTGGTATTGGTTAGTAAACCTAGAAGCAATTAAACCTAATAATCCTTCATGAATATCATCATCTTCAATCATTAAAAAATTATTAGATATTTTTTTATCATTAAATGATTGAAAGTAATCACTTGTCATTTGTTTTCTAATATTATTACATTCTTCTATCTCTTTTGCATAATTAATAATAGCTATTCTTTTATTTGAACAGAAATATTGAACTAATGTATTTGGATTATATATATCAGGTAATCTACCTAAAGAATTTATTTTTGGTGCAATTATTGTTCCTATCATACTACTATCGACAAAACCGCTTGCTAATGAAATAATTTGTAAATATTGTTTATCTTGAATATTTTTTAAAGCCTGTCTAATAAAAACACGATTTCCTTTAACAAGTGGCATAACGTCCGATATTAAAGTTATAGCAGCTAAAGCATGTAAATAATCATCTTCATAACCAATTAATTTTGAAATAAACATATATGCAACATAACCACCACTTACTTCATAATCAAGATTAGAATATTTTGGATGAATATAAATTGCATCACTTTCCATTAATTTATCTGGTGTATGATGATCAGTTATAATAACATCTACACCATGCTTTTTAGCATATTCAATAGCTTCTTTAGCATTTATTCCATTATCTACTGTAATAATAAGTTTATATCCCTTATCAATAAATTTATCAACTAAATCAACATTAATCCCATATCCATCTTCAATTCGATTTGGAATATAGTAACCAACTTCATATCCTAATTTTGCAAATCCCTTTACCATAATTGAAGTTGCAAGAATACCATCACAATCATAATCACCCATGATTACAATCTTGTTGTTAGATAAAATATGCTCATTAATCAAACTAATTGCTTGTTCTACATTATCAAAAATAATTTCTTTAGATTGATATGTAAGAACATCCTTAATTGTATCTTTATCATATGAAGATAAAACTTTTGCACAAAAATATGGCAAATTATAATTATCAATAATTGTATTTGTCAATGCGAAATCCTTTATTTTATATTTCATTATCTAAATATCCTTCTTCAAATTTTTGTTTTCTAAACATCTCAATCTCTTTTTTATAATATGGTTTTCCATCATGCCATGGTGTTTCAAGTATCTTGATTACATTACTTAATTTTGGATGATTAACAATGTTTTTAAGTGCATCAAAACCAATCATTCCATATCCAACATTAGCATGGCGATCTTTACTAGCACCCCTATCATTTTTAGAATCATTAATATGAATAACCTTTAATTTTTCAAGACCAATAATTCTATCAAAATCATCTAATACCTGATCAAAATTTGAAACAATATCATATCCAGCATCGTGAATATGACAAGTATCCAAACAAACCATCAACAAATGATTATTTTTAACATTATTAATAATATAAGCTAGTTGTTCAAAATTATATCCAAGTTCACTACCTTTACCAGACATTGTTTCAAGGCAAATATAAACCGTACTATCAGTATCTAAAACAGCATTTAAACCCTCAACAATTCTATCCAATCCAATTTGTTCACCTGCTTTAACATGAGAACCTGGATGAAGTATTAAATATTGAGCACCAATTTTTTCAACACGTTTAATTTCGTCTTTTAAAAATGCCTTGGCTAAATCAAAAATATCTGGCTTAATAGTGTTCGCTAAATTAATTATATACGGTGCATGAACAACAATATTATTAATATCAATATTGTTTTCTAACATTAACTTTTTAGCTTCTTCAACCTTTAATTCATCAATTGCTCTTCTTTTTGTATTTTGTGGAGCACCAGTGTAAAACATAAATGTATTAGCATTATAACTAATAGCTTCCTTTACACAACCTAAAATATAATTTGGAGCAGACATACTAACATGACTACCAATTATTAAATTATCATTTTTTTTAAGATCAATAAGTAAATTATCTACTTGTTGGTATAACTCTTGTAAAGAAAAATTATTATCTAAAACATAATCAGCTTTCTCAATTTTTAACTCTTGTTTCATTTGCGCATTTATTCTTAATAAAGCTTCACTTTTACTCAAATTATTTCTTTTTATCAATCGCTCTAATTGTTTATCTTTATCTAATTTAACAACCACAATATAGTCTACTAAATCATCAAAGTTTGCTTCAAACAATAATGGAACATCAAGAAAAACTAAGCCATTACAACTCGCTAATTGATGTATTACTTCTTCTTTTATCAATGGATGAATAAGTTCATTCAACTTATTAAGCATGTTTTTATCATTAAAAACTATCCTTGATACCTCTTTTTTATTAATTGCACCATTTTCAATAACACTATATCCAAATAATTCTTCAAGTTTAGTTTTAAAAAAACTACTATTATCATAAATATTTTGTGTTATAACATCTGTATCAATAATTTGATAACCTAATTTAGTTAAATATGAAACAACAGAACTTTTACCACACGCAATATTACCAGTTATTCCAACTATAACTTTTGACATTTTTGACATAAATAAGTTCCTCGCCCTTTCACTTTTATTTTAACTATTTTATTTTGACAGACAGGACATGGCTGATTTTCTTTTGTATGAACTTGTAATTCATTTTGAAATCTTCCATGAACACCCAAACTAGAAGTATATGATCTAATTGTTGTCCCACCTAAAGCAATAGCTTTATTTAAAACAATAATTGAATTATCAATAATACTTTGAGCCTGTTTTAATGTAATTGTATTTGCTTTTTTATTTGGATGAATCTTAGTTCTAAACAAAACTTCATCAACATAAATATTACCTAAACCAGCCATTACATGTTGATCTAATAATGCAGGTTTGATTTCAATATTTTTAGTATGTAATTTTTCATATAATGTCTTAGCACTAATCGCAAATGGTTCTTCACCTAATTGTAATAAATAAGGATGATTTAAATAATTATTCTTTTCGATTAATGATATCTTTCCAAATTTTCTAACATCATGATACCTTAAATAACGATTAGATTTCAACTTGAAAATCACATGAGAATGCTTATCTTTTATATATTCATTATCAACAAAAAATTTACCTTCCATTCTTAAATGAGTAAACATAACATAATCATCTAAAATAAAAGCAATAATCTTTCCATATCTTTCTATATCAATAATTTTTTGATTAATGACTTTCTTTTTAAAATCTTCAATTTCAATTTTATCAATAATATTATCCCAAAAAACTTCAAAAGATAATATTTCATCATTTAAAATCATATTTTTCAATGTATTAACAACCGTTTCAACCTCAGGTAATTCTGGCATATTATCACCTCGCATTTTATTATAACATATCTTACCATTATTTTTTTAAATCGTGCAATTTTTACTAATTAACTTATAGTCAAAAAAAATGCAATTATCAGTAAATTAAAATTCTAATATAAGAAATAATAGCTATTTTTTTAAAACAATACATTGTATAAAAAAATTATTAATGATAATATACAAATGATATTAGGAAAAAATTATTTTTTTGCCAACAATAGTTGGAGGTGAAAAAATGAAAAGAATCTTAATATCAATCTTAGCATTTTCAGTTTTTCTAAATATTATTCCAAATACAATTGAAGCAAAAGTATATGACATTGGTAAAGGGTATAAAGTTGAGTTGCACGCACCAAATGGCGGTAAACCATATTACCATGTTCATGTAACAAGAAAAGATGGTAGCGTAAGACGATGTATCAATTTAAGTAATTTTAAAGAATGTGATAAGAAAAATAGAAAAGGAAATATTGGAAAAGCAGCATATGATAAAATGCTTTCACTAAAAAAAGTAAAAAGCGTTATAATATCATATCACAAAGCAAAATTAAAATTAATTAAGAAAAAAGTTCCAAAATGGGCATGGTATACAATTGCAGGAATTGCAACAGTTGTTGCGATTACAACAAGCGTATTCCCAGGAGATGATGCTGCAGCAGGCGCAATTTGGAAAATAGCACTTAGTGTTTAAGGAGAAAAAATATGATAACAGAAAGAAAAGATAATATAGTCACTCTTCGTGAGTTTAAAGATAATAAAGAAGAAATTTCAATATCAATGTATGGAAGTTATTACTTTTATACAACAATAGTTACTGATTTTAAAAATAATACAACTTTAATTAAAACTAATATAAAGTATTTATCAGTTGATACTTTATTTAGTGATGAAGAATCTTCAATTGAAGATGAGAATGAAAAAGAATATTTTGAAACAATCTGTCATGTGTTTTCAAGTTTTATTGATAACCACTTTGAATCAAAAAGCATTGAATATACAATAAATATTTGTTTCTTTGATACATTTCAAAAAAGAAAAAATTTGTTGAAAGTAGAAGATCAAATGATTGCATTAGAGAAGGATCATGACTTTTTAGAAGAATATAATAGTATAGAAAATATTTTTAGTGATACTCCTATGGAATTAGATGATAAACAAAAAGAAATAGCTCAAAAATACAATACTCTTGAAGAAGAATATCATGAACTTTTTGAGCAAATGTTTGAATATTTATAAAAAAAGCTCTTAATTGAGCTTTTTATTTTTTATCTTTATTAACTTTTAATTCAAAAACATCAGGTCTTGAATAATGACCAAATGGATCAAAATCAAATCTACTAGCATTAACCATATCTAAATTTAATTCCGCAATTAAAATTGCCTCTTTATCATAAATTGGACCAACAACATAGTTTCCAAATGGATCAATAATTGCTGAACCACCACGACACATAATTTCAGGATATTTTTCAATCTCATTATATGTTTTTAAATCAATTGGATACATTCCTTTTGTAACAAATTGATTACAACTTAAAACAAAACATCTTCCTTCAATTGCAATATGTCTAATTGTATGTTGCCAAGTATCCCTTGAATCAGCAGTAGGTGCTAAATAAATTGAAACACCTTCTTGATATACACTAGCACGAGCTAAAGGCATATAATTTTCCCAACAAATTAATGATGACATTTTACCATAAGGTGTTTTAACAATATCAAGTGTTGAACCATCACCTTCACCCCAAATACATCTTTCAGTACCAGTTGGTTTTAATTTACGATGTCTTCCAACAATTTCACCAGTATCAGAAAAAATAAAGTTAGAGCAATATAAAGTAGCAGTATTCTCTTCTTTTTCAGTAACACCAATTGAAACATATACACCACATTCTTTTGCAATATCACCAATTAATTTTGCTTCTTTTCCATCAGCACTAAAACTATTATTATTATATCTTACCCAATCTTCACGACCTTCTTCAGTTCTTGAACCAACAGCAAACCCAAAAGTCATTCCTCTTGGATAGCATGGAATAAATGACTCAGGGAAAACAATAAGTTTCGCTCCTTGATCAGCAGCTTTTTTTACTAAAGAAATAACTTTAGCAACTGTTTTTTCCATATCAAATAAAACTGGAGCAGCTTGAATAATCGCAACTTTTAATTTTTTTTCATTTATATACATACCTTCACCTACTCTTTAAATTTTTTAATATCTTCAATCAACTCTAATACTTTTTCTTCACTTGTTGCCCATGAAGTAACAAATCTTATTACAGTATGGTTTTCATCATAAGGACACCATACACTTGTAATATATTTTGCATCAAATTTTTCTAATAAGTGATTTGGTATTATTGGAAATTGTTGATTTGTATAAGAATCTATAAACATTGAAAAACCAGCATCCATAAATCCTTGTTTAATCATTGCAGCCATTCTATTAGAATGAGATGCTAATCTTAAATATAAATCATCTTTAAATAATTCAATAAATTGAATTCCCATTAATTTACTTTTTGCAAATAAAGCACCTTTTTGTTTAATATTAACTTTAAACCCTGGTTTTAAATTGTCATTAACAATTACAATTGCCTCACCTAATAATGCACCAGTTTTTGTTGCACCAATATAAAACGCATCAAATAAGTCGCATAAATCAGCAAATGCTACATCATTATTTGTTGATGTAAGTGCTGAACCAAGTCTTGCTCCATCCATAAAAAATAATAAATTATGTTTTAAACAACATTGTTTTAAATCAATTAATTCTTGCTTAGTATAATTAGTTCCAATTTCTGTAGAATTTGAAATATAAACTAAACGAGGAACAACCATATGAAATGGATGATCATGCTCTTTCATAACTTGATCAATCATAGCAGGTGTTAGTTTACCAGTTTTAGCATAAACAGAAATAACTTTATGTCCTGTTGCTTCAATTGAACCAGCTTCATGAGTGAAAATATGACCTTCATGAGTTGAAATAACTGCTTCGTATGGTTTAAGGAACGCTGATAACGAAATTAAATTCGCTTGTGTTCCTCCTGGTACAAAATGAATATCAATATTATCATTTCCTAATCTATGCTTTAAAATTCTTATTGCTTCTTTACAATATTCATCCAAACTATATCCTTGAGTTTGAACTAAATTTGCTTCAACCATTGCTTTTAAAATTCGAGGATGAGCCCCTTCACTATAATCACATTCAAAACTATACATGAATAATTCCCCCTTAATATAACTATCTTGTTTTATGTTATCATAAAAACAGTAGATTTACAAGCATTATAAATAGATAAATATCTAAAAATAATCACTTTTTTCTAGATTTTTATACTCTTATTTTTAATCCTTTTATTCACTTCATCTTTAAGCAAAATATATAAAACTGAACAAAGTGGAACACTAATTAACATTCCAATAATTCCATTTAAACTTCCACCAATAGTTACCGCTGATAAAACCCAAATTCCTGGTAATCCAACTGACTTACCAACAACTTTAGGATAAATTAAATTACCTTCAAATTGTTGTAAAATAATTATGAATACAACAAACCAAAACGCTTTGATTGGACTAATTAATAAAATTAGAAAAGCCCCTACAATTGTTCCAATAAATGCACCTACAACTGGTATCAATGCTGTAAAGCCAACTAATGAAGAAATCATTGTAGCATATGGCATTTGTAAAATACTCATACCTATAAAACATAAAATTCCAATAATACATGCTTCCAATAATTGTCCTGTAACAAATTTTGAAAAAATGTTATTTGCAATTCCACCTATTCTTATCGCTTCATTAACATGTTCTTCATTGAAAAATGCAAACATTGTTTTCTTGACTTGAAATGTTAGCTTTTCTTTTTGAAGTAACATATATATAGCAAAAACAAAACCTAATACAAAATTAACAAGTCCACTAAAAATAGAAGATGTTAAATTTAAAGTTGTATCAAAAAATGATTTACCACCATTTGAAAGAAACGAACCAATTGAAGCTGTGAACTTATTCCAATCAATTTCAAGACTTGAAATATCAATAAATGATAACTGATATTTTTCAATCATTAAATTAACATTTTGCTCAAGCTGATCCATATATGTAGGAAACATCTCTATAATTGAAGAAATTGAACGAGATATTTCAGGAATAATCATAAATGATAAAATAAATAAAACAAAGAAAACTAATAAAACAACTATTATTAGACATATCGGTCTTTTAATTTTATTATTAATTTTAATATTCTTATCTAACTTTGCTTCTAATGGTCTCATAAAAACATTTAAAACAAAGGCTATACAAAATCCTAATATTAACGGAGTAAAAACACTTAATACATAAAGTAATAGTGCAATAATTTTCAAAAAGTTTTGTCCACTCCAAAATATAAATGCTGCAAAAATAATAATTAACAATATTTTCTTAATATTGCTTGAATTTAATTCCATATAATCACCTTTTTCCTATATTGTAGTATATCACATTTAAAATAATATTTATATTAATAATTAATGTCTAATGAAAAAAAATAAGTTATAATACTAATATATTATTGAAAGGAAAATTAAAATGAAAACAATTGTAATCACACATCCATATGAAAATAGTTTCAATATGGCAATCTTAAATGAAGTAACAACATATTTTAAAAAGGAAAATATTGAATATAATATAATTGATTTATATCAAGATAATTTCGATCCTGTTTTAAGAAAAAATGATTTAGCAATTTATGGTGAAGGGAAGTCTAATGATCCATTAGTTAAAAAATATAATGAAATATTAGATAATACCGATCATATTATTTTTATATTCCCAATTTGGTGGTATGATATGCCTGCAATGTTAAGAGGTTTTTTTGATAAAGTAATGTTAATTAACTCATCATACACAAGTGATGGAGTTAATTTAACACCATCAAGAAAAATAAATAAAACATCAATTTTCACAACTTCAGCAGCCTCAAATAAACAACTAATTGAAGACTTTGGAGATCCAATTAATAAAGTAATTATTAATGGCACATTTAAAGCATTAGGATTTTTAAATGCCTCATGGTTTAATATGGAATTGATTGTTAATTCAACACTAGAAGATAGAAAAAAATTCTTAAATGAAATAAAAAATAATCTTTAAAGTGAAATGCTTACAATAATATGTTATCATATAGTAAATAAGGAGATGATTAAAATGAAAAGCAGAACAAGTTCTGGATGGATTGAAATACTATGTGGGGTAGTATTTATATTATTAGCATTCTATGCATTTAGCCACCCTGCAGCAACATTAGGAGCATTAGTAGTAGTATTTAGTATTGGAGCAATTTTTAAAGGTGTATCAAATATTTTTTTATATAACACACTATCATCAATATCTATTAAGAAACCATATATATTAATAGTAACTGGAATTTTAAATATTCTTATTGGAATAATATTCCTATTTAAAATAAAAGTTGGAGCTTTAACACTTACAGCATTATTTTCAATTTGGTTTATTATTATTTGTATATCACATTTAACTAATTTATATGTTTTTAAAGAAAAAAAATCAGGCTATTATTGGTTTACACTTATTATTAATGGAATTGGTCTTGTTATTGCATTTTGGTTATTATTTAACCCAATTGCATCAGCAGCAACTATAATTTATTTAGTTTCATTTTATTTAATGTTGACAGGAATTTTTAGTATAACATATGGATTTAGCGATATGTCAAAAAAGTAAATAATATCATTTTAAATGCAAAAAAGGTGTATAAAAACACCTTTTTTTATGAAAGCTTAAGGAAATTCGCTTATCTATTAATAAATGATTAAAGACTATCTAACCCTTTTTTCATTCTATTCATACAATCTTCTACAATACTTCTTGGTGAAGCAACATTAATTCTTTCAAATCCAATTCCTTCATCACCAAAGATATATCCTTCATCTAATGCAACTTTTGCAACTTGAAGCATAGCATTTTCTAATTTATCTTTGTCTGTACAGTATTCTCTAACATCTAACCAAACTAAATATGTTCCTTCACATTTTATCATTTCAGCTTTTGGAAGATTTTCTTTTACAAAGTTTTCAACATAATTAATGTTTTCATCAATGTATTCTCTTGCTTGATCAAGCCACTCTTCACCTTCATTATATGCAGCAATAGTAGCAGTTAAACCAAATGGGTTACAGATTCCAATTGAGAATTTAGTATCAATATATTCCATCCATTTTTCTTGAACTTCTTTATTTGAAATAATGATATTACTAAATTGTCCACCAGCCAAGTTGAATGTTTTAGATGGTGCAGTACATGCTATAATTTTATCTTTATATTCTGGACAAACTCTATGTAAAGGTGCATATTCAACACCAATTCTTGTTAAATCACCATGAATTTCATCAGAAATAATCCATTTATCATATTTTTTAGCAATCTCAACTGCTTTTTTTAATTCTTCTTCTTTCCAAACACGTCCAACTGGATTGTGTGGATTACATAAAATAAATATTTTGTTTTTAGGATCAGATAACTTTTCTTCTAAGTCTTCGTAATCCATTACATATGTATTTCCTTCTTTTTTAAGTGGTGAGTTTACAACTACTCTGTTGTTTCCTTCAGTTTTTGCCATAAAAGGATAGTATACAGGCTTTTGAACAACAATTCCATCACCTTCATCTGTAAGAGCATTAATTAAAAACGCAATTGCTGGTACGATTCCTGGACTGAAAAATACTTCTTTTTTATCTAATTCCCAATTATGTCTTCTTTTATGCCATGAATATACAGCATCTTTTAATTCTTCATTATCATATTTAGTATAACCAAAGATTTGTCTATCAACTCTTTTATGTAATGCATCAATAATAGGTTGCGCACATGGGAAATCCATATCAGCAATCCATAATGATAATGTATCTTCTGGAGCACCTTCTGGTAATAAATCTAATTTAAGGGTATGTGTCCCTTCACGACTAATAATTTCATCAAAATTGTATTTCATTTTTTTTACCTCCGAATTTTTTATTCACTTTCATAGCTAATTGTCATGTTAACTTTTTTCGTGCTAACACGCCAAGCAGCATAGATATAAGCTACTACAACTAAAACAACATTACCAATTACTAAAGCAGTAGTCAATTGAATTGCATTTAAGTACACATTTACTAATGCAGCTAAACAAGAAATAACAGATAAGAAAACAATCATTTTGTAACCAACTTTATATTTTGATTTTTCCCATTCTAATGGCACAACTTTTGGTAATTTCCATAAGAATCCACCAATAATAGCAAATACAAGTTGAGTAGTAATAACTGATAAGTTACCAAGAATACTAATATCTAAACCAGTAATGATACATACAATTGCAATCACATATAAGATTCCAAGAAGAACTACTGGAGTTTTAAACTTAGGATGTAGGTAAGCTAATTTTTTAGGTAACCAACCATCATCACATGCTTGTAAAATTGGTTTAGTTGCCCATGCATATTGAGCATTAATTGTAGAGATTAAAGCAAACATTGCACCACATACCATAAAGAATGCATAAGCAGCTTTTGGTAGAATTTGATTTGCAACAACATTTAATGATTCTCCAGCAACTTCTGATACTGGTAAAACACCTGAAGCAACAATTCCTACTAATGCATAAATAATCGCAACAATAAATGTTGATATAATCATAGCAAGTGGAATATCTCTTGTAGGGTTTTTAGCTTCTGCACTAAGGTTAACGATTACAAAGGCTCCACCTATTGCAAAAGTAAGTAAACCAGATGCTTTTAATAAACCTGAAATTCCATCAGTATAGAAATCTTGAGTTAAATAATCTGGACTGATTTGACCAAAACCAAATGTTGCAAAGATTCCAAGTGCAATACATAGCAATAAAACAATTAATGTTTGAAATTTTGCCATTTTATCTATTCCAAAGATATTTAATACAAAGAATATTGTCAATACTGTAATCGCAACTACCTTTGTAGTCCCCACTCCAAAGAATGGAATGAAATAATTCGCAAACGATATTCCATACATCGCCATTGAGATGTTTGATGCAATAAATAAAATAACAAATACTCCTGCCATCTTCTCGCCTGCAAGAAGACCAACCATTGTGTATTGCCCTCCACGAACACGAACTGTTCCTGAAATAATGATTGCCGGAATTAATACTAAGACCGTCAATACTGCTGCAATCACAAATGCAATAGGCACTGATCGACCAGTCATCGCTATCGCAGCGCCAAGTAATGTCATTATACCAGCACCAATAATTTGCCCAATGGCAGTTGTTAGTAAATGACTAAAACCTAAAACCTGTTTCAATTCTTTTGTAGAACTATGGTTTTCCATTTTTCTAAACCTTCTATTTATAGATTTATAAATTTTTACGATTAAGCCGCTTAATTGTTAAGTACATTAAACACTAACGAAATAATAATGTCAATACTTTTTTTAAAAAATTTTTTTTCATTAAAAAAACACCTTAAAAGCTTTAAAACGGTTCTATAATATCTGATGGGGGGTAATACTTCCATCAGTTTTTGTTTCTATTTAAAAAACATATAATCACGTGGTATAATTAATTCGCCAAAAC
>JARXZD010000028.1 GCA_029893765.1 Bacilli bacterium PM5-9 | reverse complement strand
GAAATAGTTTATAAAAAAAGATACTTATAAAGAGTTGAAAACCCTTATAAGTATCAATATTTATTAAGAAGTTGCACTTTCATTTAAAATTAAGCAAATTTTAAATATGTAATAATAATATATTTATTATCTAAAATATTTTTTAAATAGTAACTATATTATCAATAATAAAAAACTGAATTATCCATACAATCCAGCTTTTTTTGTTAATTATAAAACTTTACTTTTTAACCAATCTTTTCCTTCAGTAAACCTGGCAACAACCATTGCTGTAACCGTATTTCCTGTAGAGTTTAATAAAGTAGCAGGTATATCAACTATAGTACTAATAATCATAACCAATCCTAACAAATTCATATCAAGTCCTAATAATGATAATGTTAATATTTCTGCAGTTGCTCCTCCACTTGGAATACCACCAACAACTAATCCAGCAACAATGGCAACTACCATAATAATTACAAACTCAGATAATCCATTTATAGGTCTTCCTGTTAAAGCAAATAAGAACACAATCTTTAAAACATTTGCCATTACAGAACCATCTTTATGAATATTAGCACCAAGTGGGATAACTGTTTCAACAACATCTTCTGGTACACCCATTTTTTTAGTACTAATAATATTGATTGGAATACATGCTGCACTTGATGAAGTAGCAATTGCAGATAATGATGGATCAATAGCATTTTTCCAAAAAACTTTTACTCCTTTACTTCCACCTGAAATAAATGCGAAAAGTGTAAAAAATCCAAAGAAATAAACAACTGTCATTAACATATATAATAGAAATGAATTAAGAAAACCTGTCAACAATTGTGGCCCTAATTGTCCAACTGTATAGGCAAAGTAACATCCTAATCCAATTGGAGCTAATTTCATAACATAACCAACAATTTTTAAAATTACTTCTGAACCAGCTGTTAAAAAATCTGCCATCGCTTTTGCTTTTTCTTTCAATGATGCAGTTGCAATACCAAAAGCCAAAGTAAAGATAATTAATGGTAACAAAGTACCTTTATTAAACAGTAATTTAAAATCAGATACTGTGAATAAGTTAACAATCATCTCACCAACAGTTAATGCTTCTTCAGAGTTTCCATCAGTAGTAATAAAAGACGAAAAAGCATCTGGAGATGTCCCACTCATTGGGTTAAATATTAAACAGCAAAAGTATGCAATTAATGCTGCAACTGTTCCTGTAGCAAAAAATACTACTACAGAGTTTTTTAAAATTTTACCAAGTCGAGACATTTCACTCGTTTTAGCAACCGCAGCACTAATACTAAAAAAGATTAATGGTACAATAGTACAAAACATCATGTTTAAAAATAAATCCCCAATTGGTTTTACTACTTCTGTTTGTTCTTTAAAAATAATTCCACAAATTCCACCTATAACAACACCAGTTAATAATAAAATTGATGTTCCATAGTTTTTTAGAATTGACTTCATTTATTTCATCCTCTCTTTCAAATTATTTAGTATAGAAAACTAATATAGTTCTATAAACAAATAATATCATTTGTAAAATACTAGGTATATGCAAAAATCGTTATGATTATATCATTTTTATATAAAAAAATAACAACTAGTTAAATTTCAACTAGCTGTTTTAAAATGTTTTTACTTGTTAGCATATTTTTTTAAATATGAATTCGGAGTATATCCTACTTGCTTTTTAAAGACCGTACTCATATGAGATACTGAACAAAAATCAAGTTTTTCAGCAATTTCATGATATGTCTTTCTTTCCACTAACATTATTTTTATTTTTTGAATTTTTATTTGCATAATCCACTCTTTTGGCGATAAACCATAGGTCTCTTTAATGACTTTATATAGTTTGTTTTCACTAATTCCAACTGCATAAGCTAAATTATTAACCCTACTATTTTTTTCAAAATCAGCGTTCAAACAATTTTCAATTTCACTAATTAGAAAAATATTATCTCTTGAAATTGGTGGTTTAACATTTTTTTCCTCTAAACAACTATTGCTCATATTCCTAAAAACTAAACTTAATAATGAAAAACCAATTCCAGATAATAATAAAATTTTTGAACCTAGATTTTGTTTTTCTTCACTAAGCGACATATCAAAGCAATTACAAAAGAAATTTAATTCTTTAATATCAAATAAAACCTGTTTTTGAAATAATTGATCTATATTGTAAATACTCTTTTTATCTAAGAAATTAAAATCATAATATAAAATTGGCATTGATGATGATTTAACTTCATAAATATTATTAGGTCTAATAATCATAACTTGGTTTTCTTTTACATCATATAAATTTTCACGATACTCAACTTTAGCACAAGTATCTTTAAAAAACAAAATTCTAAAAAAAGTATGATATTGCTTGTTGTTTTCATTGTTTAGCAATCCAGCACCTTCATATAATATATCAACATCTTTAAAAAAATTGGGATTATTATTATCAATAGCGACCATTATAACAACTCCTTTTAAAAATATTCCTCTATTTAATTAAAGTATATCACATAAAAATGTTTTAAAGATATCAAAAATCATTAAATAATTATCACATTTCTTTTTTTTAATTGATTATATTATTTTGTATGATAAGATGATTTCAAGAAAGGAAGGGATAATAGTGTTAAAGTATGAAACAAAAAATAATGAAGCATATATTGATGGTGTTAATCTTGTAAAATTAGCAAAAGAATACAAAACACCTATGTATGTAATTTCATATTCTAAATTAAAAGAAAACATTAAAGAGTTCAAAGATAGTTTTCAAGATAAATATGAAAATGTAAAAGTACATTATGCTTCAAAGGCTAACCTTAGTATTGGTTTAGCAAGAATTATGCAAAATAATGACTTTGGATTAGATATTGTAAGTGCAGGAGAATTATATATCGCAAAACAAGCTGGTGTAAATTTAAAAAATGTTGAATTTAATGGAAATAATAAAACATACGAGGACATAGAATTTGGTATCAAAGAAGAAATCGGATACTTTGTTGTAGATAATGAATACGAGTTAGATTTAATTCAAGAAATTGCACAAAAACACAATAAAATTCAAAACATTTTATTTAGAATAACACCTGAAGTGTCGGGTGGTGCTCATGAAAAAATTAATACAGGACAAAAAGATTCAAAATTTGGTGTTCCAATTACAAATGATATTTTCAAAAATGTTTTAAAAAGAGCATTAGAAATGCCAAATATTAGTGTTAAAGGTATTCACTTCCATGTTGGCTCACAACTTCATGAAAACAATACTCATTTAAAAGCAATTGATGTTGTGATAAATATCGCAAAACAATTACAAAGTGAATACAATTTTGAAATTGAAGTATTAAATATTGGTGGTGGATTTGGTATTGAATATACTAATGATGAAAAAGCACCTTCATTATCATATTATTTTGAACCAATTATGGAAAAAATCACAACTGGATTTAAAGAACTAAACTACTCACAAAGACCAAAGGTTGTTATTGAACCAGGTCGTTATATGATTGGAGAAGCAGGCTTTTCTTTGTATGAAATTGGTTCAATTAAAGATATTCCTGGAATTAGAAAATATGTTGGAATAAATGGTGGAATGTGCGATAACATCAGACCATCAATGTATCAAGCAAAATATGAAGCAATTCTAGCAAACAAGGCTGAACAAAAGCCACAAGAAGAAGTAAGGATTGCTGGTAATTGTTGTGAATCTGGTGATATTTTAATTGAAAATATTAAACTTCCAATTATTGAAAGTCACGATATTTTATGCGTCTTTTCAACAGGTGCTTACGGATATAGTATGGCTAGCAATTATAATATGAACCGTATACCAAAAACAGTATTAATTGAAAATGGTAACATTCAATTAATGATTAAAGAACAATCATTCGAGCAATTAATTGAAAATGATTGTGATATAAAATTATAATATTGTAAATAAATCGTTTATAACTCTCAAAAAAACACCTCAATGGTGTTTTTTAGCTTTTATATTCTACTAAATTGTTATTGTTTTAACTATCAATATTATAATGTGTTATATAATTACTTTGTTATTTCAACAAATGATCTAAAAAACAAGTTTTTATCATCATTAAGAATGTATTCTCCTTCTTTTTTTAGATTTTTGTAATTATAAATATTATATATACCCTCATTATCGTAGTCTTTAACTTCATAACTTATCAAATCTTTTTTTATCGCACCAATATATATTGGACTTTCTTTTGTAGTAATTGATTTTAATTTTTTTGTTTTAATATTAAACATACTAATAGCGTTTTTATCAAAAAAATCTTCATCATAATGACTAATATATAAATAATTATCTATATTGATTATTTCTTTCGCATATTTATTTTTTAATTTTAAAAAATTAGTATTATTATTTTTCATGTCAATATTATACAAAAATGCATCATCATATATTAATTCATCATTCTTATTCCAATGAAATTTACTTAAAATAAAATATATTTTATTATTCAAAAAGCACAAATCTTCAATGGAGTTTTCATCACTATAAGAAAATATTTTTTTTATTTTTTTTGTTTTAAAATTCAGTTCAACTAAATGATAAATATCATTTTCATTAGAAATATCAGAAACAATAGTATAAATATTATCTTTATATACACATAAAATATTCGTTGCAGAAAGTTTATCACTAAAATATTCTTTCTTTTTTGTAATTAAATCATATCTTGCAAGCTTTCCAAAACCACCAATGACATAAATTTTGTTATCTGCAATTAACATATCATTAATGTCACCTATACCATCATTATCATCAAATTTAATGTAAGTCGTTTCTTTTGTACTTGCATTAACTTCTGCGACTTCATCTAATCCACTTTCCATTTTATCATGTCTAACAAAAGTAAAATAAAAATTATTAAGCTCACTGTTATATTGCAAATTGTTTAACCCATTTGCATATCCTCTTTTGATAACTATCTCATCTTTAACCTCATTTTCTTTTGTAATCAATATTTTTGATTTTTTATTATATCCAGTATATAAATATGCAGCATCAGCATCTTTTATATCATAATTATTTTCTTTAGCTGTATTATCACTATTAAAGAAACACCCACTACAAACAATTAACATTATTAAACAAATAATTTTCTTCACAATAATTCCCCATTTCTTTTTTAAAAGTAAACTTTATACTTTTTGAAAGCAATTAATATAGCTCACTTTATATTTTTTAATCGTTTTTAATTAAATAATTATTTAAAGGCGATAAATTAATTCTTTTAATACTAATAGCATTAAATTTATCATCAAAATTAATCACAACACCACATAAAATTCCAGGAGCAGCTCCAACTTCAAAACGTGCAGGAAGTCCTGTTTTCATACGATATACAACATTCTTTTTATCCATTCCAATACATTGATTAAAAGGACCACACATACCAACATCACTTATATATGCAGTACCATTATCTAATATTCTTTCATCAGCAGTTTGAACATGAGTATGAGTTCCTAAAACAGCACTTACTTTTCCATCAAACTCATAACCTAAACAAATTTTTTCAGCAGTTGCATCAGCATGAATATCAACAATATGAATATCAGCAGTACTATTTTCTACTATTTCATCTAATACTTCAACTGGATGATTAATGATACCACCATAAAAAACACGTCCTAAAATGTTAGTTACTTGAATTTTAATATCATTAACTTCAAAAACTCTTGTTCCAACACCAGGAGTATATTTTGAATAGTTTGCAGGTCTAACTAAAAAATTAGCACTATCAATCCACTCTAAAATTTCTGAATGATCAAAAGTATGATTACCCATTGTAATGCAATTCACACCATAATTTAATAATTCATCATAGTGTTTTTTTAATAATCCTTTACCATGTGTTGCATTCTCACCATTAGCAATCACAAAATCAATTTTATACTCTTTTTTTAATTCCTGAAGATGTTCATCAATTAAATCACGACCAACTTCTCCAAAAACATCTCCAATAAATAAGATATTCATTTCTATACCTCTTTTCTAGCAAAAAAATAGAACATAAGTTCTATTTTATTTAGCAATTTCACTTGCTTTAGTTTCTCTTAAAACACTTACTTTAATTTGACCAGGATAAGTCAAATCTTTTTCAATTTTATTTTTAATATCTCTTGCTAATGTGTAACAAGCAATATCATCAACTTCATCAGGTTTAACAATTACTCTAATTTCACGACCAGCTTGGATTGCATAACATGATTCAACACCAGCAAATTCATTACCAATTTTTTCTAATTTTTCAAGACGTTGAATGTAATTTTCTAATGATTCCATTCTAGCACCTGGACGTGATGCCGATAAAGCATCAGCAGCAGCAACTAAAATTGGAATAATTCCATTAGCCGGTACATTTCCATGATGTGATTCAATTGCATTAATTACAACTGGATTCTCACCATATTTTTTAGCATATTTTGCACCTAATTCAATATGTGAACCTTCTTGTTCAAAATCAACAGCTTTTCCAATGTCATGAAGTAATCCCGCACGACGTGCTAATTGTTCATTTTCACCAATTTCAGCAGCTAACATACCAGTTAAAAACGCAACTTCCATTGAATGTTTTAAAGCAGATTGACCATATGAAGTACGATACTTTAATTTTCCAACTAAAGTAACTAATTCTTTAGGCATTTTAGTAATACCAAGTTCAAAGATTGCCTCTTCTCCAGCTTCTTTAATAGTTTTATCAACATTGCTTTTTGATTTTTTAACTAATTCTTCAATTCTTGAAGGCTGAATTCTACCATCTTGAATTAAAGCATCTAATGATTGACGAGCAATTTCTCTTCTAATTGGATCAAAACATGAAACTGTAATTGTCTCAGGAGTATCATCAATGATTAAGTCAACACCAGTTGCAGCTTCAATAGCTCTGATATTACGACCTTCACGACCAATAATTCTTCCTTTCATTTCTTCACTTGGTAAAGCCACAGTAGCAATTGTTCTTTCATTAGCTTGTTCAGCACTATATCTTTGGATTGCTATTGCAACTAAATTTTTAGCAGTTGCTTCAGATTTTTCTTTTGCTTCTTCTTCAGCTTCTTTTATTAAAGCACTCATTTCATTTTGAATTTGTGATTTAACTTGTTCTACCAACTCTTGTTTAGCTTCTTGTTTTGAAAAACCAGAAATATTTTCTAAAAGAGTAATTTGTTCTTTCTTTTTATCTTCTAATAACTCTTCCTCTTTTTTAAGTTTTTCATATTTTCTTTCTAATTCTTCTTCTTTATTCGTTAATATTTCTTGTCGACCTGAAATTAGCAGTTCTCTTTTATCTGCAGCTTGTTCTTTTTTAGATAAATTTAATTCTAATTCACTTATTTCTTGTCGACGGGCCTTTATATCTTGCTCCGCTTCCATTTTATATTCATGTGCTAGTGTTTTAGCATCTAGAATCGCATGTTTTTCAATATTTATCGCCTTTTTATTTGCCTCTTCGACAATTTCATCAGCTTTTGTATTTGCTTTTATTATTGAAAAATGTTTTAAAGCTTGTAAAAATAATGCTCCAAGTATAAAGGCAACTATGAATATAACGATATCTAATGCACTGATATCCATAATATACCTCCCATTTTTATCTTAAACTCTAGTATAATTATAACCTATTTTCACAGCTGATACAAGTAAGTATTTTTTTATTATCATAATGTACTATAATTTTCACTTTTTATTTTTTTACAAAAATAATTTAGATTTTTTTACTTAATTCATCCAAAATCAACATAAATCTTTCTAACTTACTAGTTTTAATTCCAGAAGCATGTTTATGCCCACCGCCTCCAAATTTTTGAGCAACATCATTGATTGTAACATCTTTTGATCTTACTGAAACATGATAAAATCCTGTGCTTGCATTCCATGTTGCACTAACCCATATTTTAATACCTTCAATATCGGCTAAAGTATTAACATACTCTTTAGCTTTTTCAAAATCGACACCAATTCTTTTATAGTCCTCTTCTTCTAAAATATAATAAGCAATTGCATCATTATATATTTTAAAATTATCAAGAATAAATCCTGTCAATCGCACTTCATTAATTGTTCTTGAATACATAGCATCATATACCATTTTTAAATTAGCACCTTTTCTAATTAAAGTTGCTGACATATCCATAACACGAGCAGTAGTATTATTATGTAAAAACCTTCCTGTATCACCCACAATACCAGTATATAAATATGTTGAACAAATTTCACTCATTTTCAATTCTAATTCTAAAGCAAATTTAGCAATGAAAAATGAAGTTGCACAAATTGTTTCATCAATATAATTATATTTTCCATAATTTTCAACTACTGGATGATGATCTATTTTAATTATTTCTTTTCCTAAAGCATACCTTTTATCATCTATTCTTTGAGTATTTGCTGTATCTAAAACAATTACTAGTGATTCTTTTATTATTTCATCATCACAAATATCCATTAAAGGAAATAAAACACCATTCAATGATTTAACATTTTTCCCAAGAGCATATACTTCTTTATTTTCAAAATTATCTTGAATTAGCTCCTTTAAAGCAAATTGAGAGCCTAAAGCATCTGGATCAGCAAACTCATGTCTGAAAATTGCGATTTTATCAAATTTTTTAATTGTATTTGCTATTTCTTTATACATCTATTTTTCCTCCTAAAAAAGATAAGCATTGCTTATCTAATTGAAAATTTTATATATTGTTCTTTACCTGCATTATCTAATACTGTAAAGAATATATCTGAACCACTTAACTTAAAATTTAAAGCTTTAATATTGCCAATATGTTCTCTTTTTCTATTGTGTAAATTTACAACATAATATAATTCTTCTTTTTTCAAATATGCAATACCATTATTAATATCTAATGTTGTATCAGCATTATCTAAATAAAATACTTTACTAAAGTCAGCTGAAACAATTAGTGTTGATTCATCAAGAGTAAATCCACCAAAATATTGACCTTGTTTTGTTGTTAATTCAGATGTTTCAAAACTTAATTTTTTAAAGAAGTCAGTTACATCATAACTTAAATTTGGTTTTGATTTTTCAATGTTTTCAATGTTATTAATATCATAACCTTCTAAAACATATTTTTTATTAACTTTTACAACCATAAAGAATGATTTACCAATTTTATTTATCGCAATAACACGTCTATCTTTACTATCATTATTTTGTTTAAATATCTCTTTATCCTCTTTATCAAAAGCAACAATACTACGATTATTTTTTATCATAATAACGCCATTAGAAAAAGCAATTGGATTTGTATATCTTGTATATAGTGAATCAAATGGAATAATTTCATCTTTAGTTACTCTAACCATACCACTTACTTCAATATCACTCAATGATTCAAAGTTAGTATAAATACTATTATTTGCATAAGTAGCACTTACTTTTTCAGTGAAATTAACATTTTCAATTTTACCAATCAATTCACAACTTCCATATTTTTCTTTATAGTATGAATAATTATTACCTTCTTCTTGAGAAATAACATTATATCCTTTTTCTTGAGATACTACATAAGTATTATCCTTATTACAATATAAAGTATTTTCTTTTTTTACAGTTGCATATTTTGGTTCAATACCAGATATAGGTGCCTTTGTTTTATCTTCATATAAATCAACAATTAAATTATCTACTCTTTCAATATCTTTATCAGTATATAGTTTAATTTCAGATTCATTTTTTACAAAGACTATTTTTTTTCTTTCGTTTGTTAGTATTAAGATTGCTATTATAATTAATAATCCTAAAAACAATAACTTCTTTCTCATATTATCACCTAGCCAATCTTTAATATTATAACAAAAAAAAAAGCGTAAATAAACAATTATGTTTTAAAGTTAATTTTTTTTCACAAAAAAAGCACTTTAAATTTTCATTTAAAATGCTTACCATGACTTATTATATTTCAAATTAAATAAAACATCAGGGTTAATTGTAAAAATATCACTATTATTACCTAAATCATTATAAGAAACATTAAATAAAGTATTCTTATTATATGTTTTATATCGAGCTTGAATATCAGCAATGCTTTTTGCATAACGATGTTCTTGGACTTGAATATGAACATGATATCCAGATGAATAACCACTTGAACCTACATATCCAATTACTTCATTTTTCTTATAACCAACTTTATCTTTATCTAATACTTCTTTATGCTTTGCTTTTGATGAACTTAATTTTGTTTGATGTGCATATAGAATAGTATAAAATTTACCATCAATTTGTGTTGCTACAACAACATAGTTTCCAAAACCTTCACCACAACCATAACTATTAGTTGATGCACATGTATTGCTTCTTTTAATTACAGTAGCATCATTAATTACTTTAATTGGTTGAGCATAGCCGTAAGTTTTTATTGAATAGGTTGCTACATCAATACCTGGATGCCACCCACCACCAAAACTAGCTGGATAAAACCATGATGGTGATGTTATTAAACCTTTTGTAACTGGATAAACAGAAGCAACTTTAGAACTAGTTGTTGTTGAATTAATAGTATTATTTCTTGTTTTAACATTACCACTTGAATAAACAACATCATCTTTTTCTACTAATACACCTTTATTATTATAGTACTCTCTTAAATAGTTTGTTTTTGTGATTGTACCATTTTTATAAGTTGTTACATCGTTTAAACAAATTACACCATTTTTATATTCAGTACGATGATATTTATATGTTGTACTTTGATATGAATATCCCACTTTTAAATATGCTTTATTATTTGAATAATGTGTTGTTAAATCAGATGTCTTTTTTGCTGATGTGTTATATTTTTTTAAATTGTATTTATATTTTACTCCTGCACTTGTATAGTAAGTTGTAGCACTTTGAATGTGCTTTCCATTACTGTACGTATATGTTGCCTTATAATAAATTTTTGTTGTACCATGATAGTATTGTGTTCTATTACTGCTTGTTATTTTACCACTTGTTTCATGGTATCTTGTATCTTTAACTCCAACATGTTTAAATGATGATCCATTATAATAATTAGTAATTCTTTTATATTTTTTTACTTTACTATTATAATATAAAACATTATTAGCTATTCTATTACTATTAGCATTGTTTTTATATTCATTTGTTACAACATTAACTAACTTTTTATTTGTATAATTATTTGTAACTACTTTATTTTTTCTTCCATTTGAATAATGTGTTGTTGTTGCTTTACTAATAACAATACTCTTTTTATCATGTTTAGTAACTATTGTTGTTTTTATTTTACCTTTACTATTATATTTTTTTTGTGTAATTATTTTACTACCACTAGTATTTACTAGATAATAATAATTTATATATCCTTTAGTTGAATATTTTTTTGTTAATGTATAATAAACTCTATTTTCAGAATATCTTTTTTCAACTATTTGTTTCTTTTTACCATTGCAATGATATGAAATTGAAATATTTTTTGTTAATTTATTTTTATTATTATAAATATCCTCACTTGAACTATTTACTTTTCCATTAATCGTATATTTTTTTGATAAAGTTACTTTATTTGCTTTTGTATTAATTGAATAATAAAAATATTGATATCCATTTGCATTAAATTTGGTTGTTAATGTATATGTATTCTTATTGCTTGTATAGTTTCTTTGAACAACTGTAGCTTTTTTACCATTCGTATGAGCACTTGTTGTAATACTTTTTATTAAATTATTACTAGCATTATTTTCAAGATAAGTGCTATTAGCAAATATTCCTGAGTTAGTATAATTTGATGTTTTGTTATAAAATGTAACTTTTTTATCTTTAGATTTTTTCATTAAAACAATTTTTTTATATTTTTTTAATGATGTATCTTGATATGTATAAACATCCTCATAGTAAAAATTACCTGATACTTCAGTACAAGTTTTTACATTGTTATTTGTATTACATTTTTTAGCTGCTTCAATATCTTCAACAAAGCATAGACTAAGTACTGCAATTAAAAATAAACCAAATTTCTTCATTAAATATCAACACCTTTGCGTCCTTAATTATAACACCACTAAATTTATGTGTCTAATATTCCTATTGTTCATACATAAATAATGTAATAAATAAAAAAGAGAAATTATTTACTAATCTCTCTTGTTTCAAGATACTTTAAAAGTTTCTTTTCACTAAAAATTTCATTTGTAATAAACTCTCCATTATCATAAAAAGAATATGTAGTAAATGGATTAGGTGCCTCTTTACCCTTTTGGATACTATCAATCTTAACTGCTTCAAATGGTATCTTAAATTTTTCTACTACTTTTTTTATTTTTTCTACATTGCTTTTAGTAAAAGGACAATGTTGGCTATAAATTATACAAATACCATCTTTACTATATTTAAACTCATTACTTATAAATTCTGGATTTTTAGCATCTTTAAATTTTAAACATAACAATTCATAATATGGTTTAAAAGTATCAACAACTTCAAAACCATGCTTTTTATAAAACTTTGGATCAGATAGAAATGGTTTTTTAGTTTTAGCAGATAAAGCAACCACACCATTATAACCTTTTTGTTTTGCTTCATTTAAACACTGTGTTAATAACTCTTTACCTATTCCTTTATTTTTAAAACTACCTGATACCCAAAAACAATCAATAAAAAGATAGTTATCACCCTTGATACAAGTACAAGCATTATCTAATGGAACATATTCAATAAAAACTTTTCCTCTAGCATCTAATTTTAAAAAAGTATAATCATTTTTCAAGTTTTCTTTAATCCACTCTCTTTTACTAGATGTTTCATCCTTATTACTTAAAGCACACCCAAAATGTTCAGTATCAACATTAGAACTATTAATTTTAATAAATCTCATTATTGCCACCTTTTTAGTGTTGGAAAGAATGCAAACAATTCTTTCTTTGCCTCTTCAACTTCTAAACCTAAAGCATCAGCAGTTGGTTTAGCAACCATTTCAATCATACTCTCCATTGTATCATCAGTTGTAAAAGCACCACCTTCATAACAGTAATAACAATATTCACTATTTTTACTACCATCTTTATTTGTTCCATATTTGCTATCATCATGTTGCATTACCATTCCACATGATTGACAGAAATTCATTTTTTCTAGCTCTTCTTGACTTAATTTTTCTTTCATTTTAATAACCTCCTCTTAATTTAATACATTATAACAAAATAATATGACAGTAGTATGTCATATTATAATGTTATTATCTTTTTTCTAACTTATATTTTGAAAGTGATAATGCAATAGTGCAGAATGCTATCACAAAACCTATTTGAATTAAGAGTGGCATCATTAATGCATCTAAATTAAATGAAGCCATTTCAGTAATTTTTTCATTATTTAAAACATACCAGTATGCAGGTGTAAAACTTGCTACTGAAAGAACAACGCTTCCTAATAAAGCTTGTGGTATAAATGCTCCTGAAATAAAGCTCATTCCTAATCCAACTATATTATTTACAGCTGAAATTATAGTTTGTTTTTTAATTAATTGACCAATCATAAAAGCTAACGCAGTCGCACAAAAAGTAAAAACAAAACTATTTACTAAAAACATTTTATGATGATCACTAAACGCTACATCTGGATTAAGAATTATTGTAAAAGTCGAAAATACAAGCCAAACAAATAAACCAAATAAAGCATGTGATATATATAGATGAATATTTCTTTTTGTTAAACTCATACTCGAAGCAACTGTTCTTTCATAGATATTCTTTTTATTAAATGAAAGCATAATTGTTGAAATTCCAGTAATTATTGTTCCTAATGCTCCATATACATACAAATTAAAGAATTTTGACAAATTAACAATTTCATTTTCTTGCTTGCTAATTGTTTTAACTTCAACACCAATATTAAGATTTTCTTTTGTTTTATTTACTAATTCTTTTTCTGAATATTTATTATTTGCACTTTTATAATTTTGATAAGTACTTAAATAATTATTAATATAATTTTCAACAATGTATCCAGTACTTGAGTTTGGAACTTGATAATTTTCATATTTATCACCATCAATAATTAAAACATAATCAACTGTTTCAAAAAACAAAGCATCTTTAATTGCTATTTCATCATCTTTAATTTCATTAGTTGAAAATGTATCATCCAACAAAGAAATTAACTCTTTATTTTTCAAGTTATCACTTTTATTGACAATTCCTACATCAATTGATTTATAACTTTCAGAATCAAAACTATTTATCTTTTGGTTTGAAGAACTTTTTGCTAAAGCAATTACAATCCCCATTGAAATAAGCAAGAATAAAAATATTTGAAACTTGTTTTTATTTATTAATTTTAAATACGTTTTAAATACTATCATATTGAGTTCTCCTTAATAAAATAATTGATACCGCAAGACAAGCAACACACATAATTGAAATAACTGCTAAATATGGATAAATCATTGTAAAATCATCATAATAGTAAATTGTATAGAAACTATCCGTAATTAAAGCTACTGGATTAAAGTACTTAATAATTGGAAGTGCTTGTTCAACCATGACTTTGATATCTTTAGACATCATACCAGCAAGAAATGATCCAACCATTGTTGTTGAAATAATTATTCCAACACGAGATCCTTCACTTTTCTTAACTAATAAACTAATAATATAACCAAATGATATAGAAAATAGTGAACCAATTAGAACAATTAAAGCAATATACTTATATTGGTCACCAAAATCAATTTTGATTATATATTTCATATAAACTATTAATAAAAATGAACTACATAATGTAACTAATAAACATGCAAAGAAGTTAGAAAACAGCATCTTCCCTTTTGAGAATGGTGATAAATTAACTCTTGCTCCTTGATTACTTAAATTAGGCTGAATTAGCCTTATACCATCTGCTGAAATAAAAGCACCAAATAAGCAAGCCATTGCAATTACTGAGTAATAACACAAATTCATTGAATTAACACTTTTTTCACTAATTGGTTTCTCTTTAACATAATCTTTATTAATTTCTAATTTATTTAACCAATCACTTTGATATAATTCAGGATTATTTTTCAATTCACTTTTTATCATACTAGATTTTTGTTGATAACTATTTAAAACTTCTTGTAACATTAATTGTTCACTTCCAACTTCATTAACAATTAAATCTACATTATCATCTTTTTCAACTTTAACAATCCCTGAAATTTCTTTATTTTCTAAAAGTTCATATGCTTTTGCTTCACTTAGATATTCTAAAATAAATGTTTTTTCATCATTGAATTCAATTTCTTTTAAAATTTTAATTACTTGAGCATTTTTATCACCAACAACACCAACATTAAATGGTTCAAATAGTTTTGATGAATCAATATTTGAAAAAGCTAAATTAAAAAGTGAAACAAGAATAATTGGAAAAACCAATGACCAAAAGACTAATATTTTTTCTCTAATAATTGATTTAATTTGATATACAAAAAATCTGCCCACTTTAATCCCTCAATTCTTTTCCAGTTATTTCTAAAAATACATCATTTAAAGTTGGTTGTTCACTAGTAATCTTTTCAAATTTAATATTTTCTTTTTTAAAGTGTTCTAAAATATTTGTTAGATTATGTTCTTCTTTTGCAAAACGAATAACTAATGAAACACCTTCATAAGAAACATCAACAACATTTTCTAATTGATTAATTCTTTCTAGTTTTTCATTACTTATTTCAAATACCTCAAAAGTAATCTTTTCAGTTGTACTAACCATTGCTTTTAGTTCATCTTTATCACCTTTAGCAATAACTTTTCCTTTATCAATAACAACAATCTCATTGCATAAATATTCAACTTCTTCCATATAATGCGAAGTATAAATAATAGTTGCTCCATTTTCATTTAGTTTTTTAATTCCTTCTAAAATATTATTTCTACTTTGAGGATCAACCGCAACTGTTGGTTCATCAAAGAAAATTAATGATGGTTTATGAGCTATTCCACAAGCAATATTTAATCTTCTTAATAAACCACCACTTAATTTTTTAGGAGTATATTTTCTATAATCACTTATTTCAACAAACTCTATTGCTTCTTCAACATATTGTTTTCTTAATTGTTTATCACTTATATATAAACCACAAAAATAATCAATGTTCTCATAAACATTTAATTCATCCATGACTGCAACATCTTGCATTACAACACCAATTTTACTTTTAATATCATAGGCTGTTGGCTTCATTTCCTTACCAAATATTTTAATTGACCCCTTGTTGTAATTTAATAATGAAAGCATACAATTAATAGCTGTTGTTTTTCCAGAACCATTTGGTCCTAATAAACCAAGAATTTCTCCCTCTTTAACTTCTAAATTAAAATGGTTTAAGGCAATTGCACTACCATATCTTTTCACTAGATCATTTACTTCTATAATCATATTTACTCCCCCTTAACTACCTAAATTATACCTTTAACACTCTATTCAAGTAAGTATCATATATCATCTTTTAATATGACAAATGTCATGATATAATAATTATGGTGATTATATGATTTTAATTCAAAAAGCATTATTAATACTAATATCATTAGTTTTAATGTTTTATAGTAATATTGATATAAGTATTATTTGTATTACTACATTATGTATTATTACTATGTCTTATTTAGAATATTATTTAAATTTTAAAAACAATAAAATTTACTACTTATTAATTTCAATAATTTTAATATTGATTAATCATAATTTTATTTTTTTTCTACCAATAATAATTTACGATACTATTGATAAAAGAACCTTTTATTTAAGTCCAATTATTTTGTTTCTACTTCTTTTAATTTTTAATATTAGTGATTTAAATAAAGTATTATTAATTCTTTTTTCAATTAGTTCAGCTTTCATTTCACTTTTAACACAATATGATATTAGATTAAAAAATCAAGTGTTAAAATTAGAAGACAATTATTTTGAGTTAGAAAATAATATAGCCATTAAAAATAAAGAATTAATCATTTCACAAGATAATGAAATTTACATGGCGACATTAAAGGAAAGAGGAAGAATTGCACGTGATATTCATGATAATGTTGGACATATTTTATCAAGTTCAATTATTCAACTTGGTGCCATAAAAAAAATAAATAAAGATGATAATTTATCATTACTTTTAGATCAATTAAACAATTCATTAAACGAGGGAATGCAATCAATTAGAACAAGTGTTCATCAAATTCACTCACAATCATCTGATTTAAAAAAAGAAATTGATTTCCTTATTGATAACTATATGTTTTGTAAAATACATTTGAATTATGATATTAGTGATTTGGCCCCAAATAAAGTTAAAACAACCTTTTTAGCTATCATTAAAGAGGCACTAAACAACTGTTCAAAACATAGCAATGCAACAATCATTAAAATAAATATTAGAGAACTAGAAAAACATTATCAATTAATTATTAGTGATAATGGAAATAAAATTAACTTAAATTCAACTGGAATTGGATTAGAAAATATGAAAACAAGAGTAGAAACTTTAAATGGCATAATAAATATTACAAATGATAATGGTTTTAAAATCCATATTAGTATTATAAAGGAGAGCTAACATGAAATTAATTATAATTGATGATGATAAATTAGTAAGAGTTTCATTACAAACTATTTTAGAAAGTGATGGTTTTAATGTTGTTGCAAGTGGTGATGATGGAAAAGATGCATTACCTTTATATCAAAAATATAAACCAGATGTTGTATTATTAGATATTAGAATGAAAGAGATTAATGGAATTGAAGCAGCAAAAAACATTTTAAATTACGATGATAAAGCAAAAATTCTTTTACTAACAACTTTTGAGGATGATGAATATATTATTGAGGCATTAAAAATTGGTGTTAAAGGTTATTTATTAAAACAAGATTATGAAAGTTTAACACCTGCAATTAAAGCAGTCATGGCAAATCAATCAGTTTTTGTTGATGAAATAATGAACAAAATCCCTAGTTTAGTTAGAAAAACAAAAAATCAAGAAGAACTAGATAATTTAACTAAAAAAGAATTAGAAGTTATTGAATGTGTTGCTCAAGGTTTAAATAATAAAGAAATATCAAATACTTTATTTTTAAGCGAAGGAACAATTAGAAACTATATTAGTACCATTCTAACAAAATTAGAACTTCGTGATCGAACACAACTTGCTATCTATTACTATACAAAAAGGTTCTATAATATCTGATGGGGGGTAATACTTCCATCAGTTTTTGTTTCTATTTAAAAAACATATAATCACGTGGTATAATTAATTCGCCAAAAATAACATACGGAGCGTGATTATATGCATTTAAATTATATCAAACATTTTACTAATATTAAAGATAATAATATTTCTTTCTCTAATGTATCTACTCAA
>JARXZD010000027.1 GCA_029893765.1 Bacilli bacterium PM5-9 | reverse complement strand
AAACCTGAAATGGATTTTCCATCTTTTTGGTATGTGCCAACCACACGATATTTTAAATACCACTTTATATGACCCACACACTATTTTACATTACTTATGTTTATTTATCTTGCAAACTCTTATATACATCATCTACAAAGACTTGAGCAATGCGTTTCTTAAAAGCTTCATTGTTAAGTAGGACTCCAAAGAAGTCTTGGTTTTGCATATAGCCATCTGTCAAAGCGTTATCAATTTCATCATCAAATGTAAATCTAAAATCTTCTCTAGTATTAACTTTTGCAGACTCTCTCAATTTTTCATTCTTTTTCATTAACTCACGAACAGCAACTGCACCAGTTACTCCAATAGCATCATCAATATCAAGGTTTAAATGTTCATTCATTTCTTCTATAATCTCAGACAACTTTTTCTCTTGATCCTCTGTGATATCACTGATACTTGGTTTATTAAGTTTCAAGTCATATTCTGCTGGCATTTCTGAAACATAGAAGGCTCCTGTATGTTTGTGTTTCATATACTCCACAACGATTTTGTCTGCTATAGTAAAGTCGTCACCACCTAATCGAACATCTATCATCTTAACCAATGATTGAAGATAGTTATATTTTTCGTGTAAGACTTCATTTTGATATGCTGTGGTTTGAATCAAGAAAGTGTATACTCTTAAAAAACCGCGAATAGTACGTTTAATCTCTAGTTGTTCTTTTTCATCAAATTTTCTAACCTGTTCATATCCTTTGTTTAGCAAAGCTGTCATTTTCTGTTTTTCTCTGCTTGAACGCTTTTCTTGATAAAGGTATTGATTAAACTCATGAACTACTTCCATATCAAGGATATTCAAATCTTCAATTTTTTTATCCAATTCAAAAATATCGCTAGGTGAAATTGTATCAGATAAAACAGTTGCTCTATAATATGGCGCAAAGGCTTTATTGACATCCTCGTATGAGTTTTTAAAATCTAAAATAAAGGTCTTTTTGTTATACCCTTTAACCATTCGATTCAGTCGTGACAATGTCTGAACTGCAGCAACACCATTTAGTTTTTTATCAACATACATGGCTACAAGTTTCGGTTGGTCAAAGCCGGTTTGATATTTATTCGCAACGATTAAAACTTGGTAATCCTCAGAATCAAACTTATCTTTTAAAGCCTCTTCTTTAAAGCGATTCATAGCAGGTTCTGAATATTCAACTCCAGCCACTTCAACTTTACCTGAAAACGCAACAATCGTGCCAATACTTGTAATGTGATATTCCTTAAAATAACGGGTTAACGCCTGTTCATATTTCACTGCTGCCTCACGGCCACTAGTAACAATCATTGCTTTCCCGTTTCCACCAATTTCGGCCATGATGTCATGAGTAATAAAATGATTCATGATGATTTCTACTTTTCCATTAATATTTTCTTCAGAAAGTTCTACAAACTTAGCTATTTTTCTTTTAGCAACTGTAGACTTTAACTCTGGGTCATCCTCAATTGCTTTATTTAATTTATAGTAGGTTTCATAAGTCACATAATTATTAAGGACATCAAGAATAAATCCTTCTTCAATGGCTTGTTTCATGCTATAGACATCAAAAGGTTCTCTTCCTATCCCATCAAAACAAGTCGAGCCAAATAATTGAAGAGTTGTTGCTTTAGGTGTTGCCGTGAAAGCAATGATAGAAATATTGTCTTGTTTACCAGTTCTAGCAATTTCTTGTTCAATGGCATCACCGACACTGACTTCTTGGACTTCTTCAATCGTTCCATTTTCGACATCAGTTTCTGTCAATACTTGACTTACGGCACTCATATAAGAACCAGTAGTAGAGCTGTGTGCTTCATCAATTAATATGGCAAAATTTTTACCTTTTGTTTCTCCAACACTCATCCAGTCAGATTTGTTAATCTCGGCAAATTTATGAATTGTAGTAGCAATAATTTTTGTGTTACTTGCAAGAGCATCAGCTAAATCACTAGAAGTTGCCTTATCATCCATTACCTTTATGACACCACTTTGATGAGTAATAGCTTGTACAGCATCTTGCAATTGTCTATCTACTACAATTCTATCAGTAACAATTAATACAGTATCCACTACAGTTTTATTATTATTGTCATGTAAACTTACCAAGCTGTGAGCCAACCAAGCAATAGTCATAGTTTTACCTGACCCTGCTGAATGTTGAATTAGATAATTACTTTCTGTATGGTTCTCCTTCATGTCATCAAGCACACGAGTAACTGCTCTTCTTTGTTGATATCTAGGGAAGATGATATCTTTCTTCTTAGGATTATTTTCATCGACTTTCAAGAAGATAAAACGTTCAATCAGTTGAAAAATACCTTCTCTGGTTAAGACCTCTTGCCAAAGATAAAGTGTATCTGGTCCATCTGTGTTATGAGGATTTCCTGCACCAAGGTCAATACCTTTACCTTTACCAATATTAAATGGTAAGAAATAAGTATCTTGTCCTTTCAATTGTGTAGTTACAAATACTTCTAGGGTATCCACTGCAAAACTTGCTAAAACTCCTGTGTTAAATTGGAAGAGCCTGTTTTTAGGATTTCGACCTTTTAATTGCTTAATGGCATCGTCGACATTCTGACCATTTGGATTGTATTTTAATTCAATAGAAAATAATGCCAGCCCATTTAGAAATACCACCAAATCAATGCGGTCATCATTTTCATAATTAACCTCCTCCATCACAGAGAAAATATTTAGCGAAAATAATTTATTCGCTTTCTCGTTAAATGAAGTCGCAGGTGTTCGATACATCAAATCCATTTTTTCATTTTCAAGATAGACTCCTTGTTTTAAAGAAAACAGAAGTCCATTTTTGATTATTTCTTGATTGATGATATTAAGAATCGTTTCTTTCGATAACTTCCTAACAAGTTTTGCAATAGTCTTTTCTTGAGTGTCCAATAAAAACTTCCACAGTAGCTCAACATCCATTGCAAGACGTGGTTCATAGTGTTTTTTTTGATTTCATATCTGAAACCCGTTTAATTTTTTAAAATCATCTAAAATCCATTGTTGGAAATCATAACGCTCATTAATATTTAGATGCGCCAATCATCTCACCTCTTTTCTTATCTTGTTCTGCTTTATAAAATTCTATTGCCTTAGCAATCTGTTCTAACTCATGAGTGTAGTCTTTATGATGCACTAATAGTTTGGTATTGAAAACAATACTTTTAATAGTGCAAAGACTTTCTAGTACAAAATTTATCAATAGAATCGCTTCTTTTAGAAAAACTGGATTAGATTGATTTAATATATCTAAGTCATCATAATTTTTTATTTTTTTATCAAAATGAGCTAGATTTTTGTCTCTTAATAGTTTTAAATTCTTAATTGGCTCAGTCAATTCATTTAGTCGCTCATTTAGTTCATCTAAATTATTTTTTAAATCAGCGTAAGAACCCAATGCGTGGTTCCCTTTTTCTTTGTAATACTTTTCTGTAAATAAGTCGTTTGCTAAGGTAATGCTTTTTGACAAAGTAATTGAGTCTGCATTTTCAACATAGAGTTTTGATAGTTGTAACTGTATATCACTAATCATCACATTTTGTGAAAAAGCAAAATAATCTCCATAAATTGCAAGAGCATTAGTTTTAGCAAAAACTTCTGATACTGCAAAAGTAGCATTAAATGTTTGTTTTGTAGAAATCGCTTGTTGTAGCATCCACTCTATTTCTCTTTTTAGATTTTCTAACTGTACTTTTGGATTCATAATTCCACTCTCCTTTTGCCAGTTACATAATCGTAAATCAAGGTTTTCTTTTGTTTGTCGATGATTTCAATTTGAGATTGAACGTTAAAAATTATTTTTTCAATAATTGATGTTTTTTCATCAAGGAAATTGGCAATGGCTTGCTGTACCTCAATTTCAGGTAATAAAACTTCAAAATCTGTCAACATTGACATTCTTAACGACCCAACTGTTGTCTTTGCATCAAATAAAACTGGTTGAAGTTTGAATATTTCACAAAAGTAGAAATATAAATACCTTGAATCGACCAAATTAATAAAATCACTTATTATATAAACCCTTTGATGCGCAGTGAACTTACTACTCACATAATGCCAAATGTTACCAATATCACCATCTCCGGCAGTAAGAATTGCTGTACAATTATGTGTAAAATAGTCAATATTCACAGGTTTTTGAGACCTAATATAAAATGGATATTCCCCATCAATAACTTGATCCTGAGAATCTGCTGTTCCTGTGGTAATTTTAGCTAAATATTTTAATCGAGTTAGTACCCATTCCCCAGGTATCTCACCTATCCAATCCACACCCGAATCTTTCATAGGGACATCTTTATCAAGTCCTTTGGTCACAGTTTCCCAAATCAAACTTTTGTGATATTCTTTAAGTTTCTCGATATGTTGCTGAAGTATATTTTTAGCATCATCTAACTTTTTGGTTTCCTCATCAAGGAAGTTAGCGATGTCTTGTTGCTCTTTAAGTAGTGGAATTACATAAGTAAATTGATTAAACACATTTTGATACAAATGCAAAATCGTACTTGCTCCTGAATTTGTGTAATTGAACCAAAGCCAAAATTCTTCAGAAAGTAAAACATAATAAAGGAATTTGCGATTTACCTCATTAGTAGTTTGTATTCGCAATACACCGCTATTCAAAGATGCTTTATCTTCAAGTTCATCAATAATAGCTACTTTTCCAACTGTTCCATCTTTTGTAATTAACAAATCTCCGTTTTCTACTTGAATTTGTTTAGCTTCAGCCCAGCGATTTTCCTCAATGTGAATAGCAGAATCAAAGCTTATTCTTCCTTCATTGAAGTCAGTACCTGTAATAAGGAACGGGCCTTCATCTTGGTATTCGCTTGATGTTAACCCTTGCCACCCAATACGTCCGTTAAGTTTCGTGGTGTACTTAATCTTACTGATTTGCCAATCACTAGGTATCTCTCCAATCCATTCGACACCACTATCTTTCATAAGATTAATCATCTCAATCCCTCCAATAGCACTTGTAGTTTCTCTTCTAACGCTTTAAACTCCGCAAGTAATTTCTCAGCCGACTCCGGTGCTTGATATTCATAGAAATATCTAGTGAAAGGAATTTCCGCACCTTGCTTATCTTCATCCCAATAATAAGCGTCAGGCACGTGAGGGTAGACTTCTCGTATGAAGTAATCCTCCACACTTTCAGAAAGTTTTATAATTTCACTGTCTTTTGTAGTTTTATCGTACACGATGCCATTTGCAACTTCCGCAACCTTATCTTTGCGTTTGGTTGTAATCACTTTAGCCGTTTTATCCATCTCACTCATAGCTAAAGCGATTGCATTGATATTAGCAGAAGTTAATTTAAATTCTGCAAGATTTTCTTTAATAAAAGCCGAAAACTCTTCAAAATCATCATAGAAATTATCAGTAACCAAACTTGTTAATTTTTCTAAGATTTCTTTTTGTTTAGCTTTACCCTGTTCAAGTTTTTGCATTTCTTTTTCTTGTTTAGAAGTTCTTGGCTCCGTATCCAGCAATTCTTGATACTTTAACTCATCATAAAGCTTTGTAAAGAACTGAATCCCTTTTACATTTTCAATCGTTTCAGCATTGATTCTTCCTCTACGTTGTAAAGGTTGCATCACAGTGTATTCTTTGTATAAAAACTCTTTAGCATCAAAGATTTTAACTTGTTTATTTTCTTCATCACTTTGATACCAGGTAATTATGTCTTTGATATTTTGATTAGAAAGTTCTCTTCGCTTTTGACCTAGTGATTTTCTCAAAGGCACAAAGACATTTGATGCATCAATAAATTGAATTTTGTTTTGACGCTCTTTGGGTTTGTTCTTGTTATATAACCAAATATAGATAGAAATACCTGTGTTATAGAAGAATTGGCCCGGTAAAGCAATAATTGTTTCAAGTAAATCATTTTCTAAGATATAACGTCTAATTTGACTTTCTCCAGAAGTTGTTCCACCAGAAAATAAGGGAGATCCATTGGAAATAATTGCAGCTCGTCCATCTTCTTCTAATTTTGATAAGGCATGAAGATGGAATAGTAATTGAGAATCACCACTAGCAGGTGTATTTACAAAGCGACCTTCACGACCTTCAGTTGCGATAAACTTCGCATTATCTTTTTTAACAGCGTCTTCAATCCCATCATTAGCATCTCTACCAGCCCAACTTTTACCAAATGGTGGATTTGCAACTACAAAGTTCATTTTGATTTCTGAAAATGGATCATCATCTTTTAAAGTATCTAAGTTCACAAAATTATCAGAGTTCTCTTGACGAATCAACATATCAGATTTTCCAATCCCGTAAGTTTCAGGGAGCAACTCTTGACCAAATAAACGCACATTAACTTTATGATTTAGTTGTTCAATATAAGACTTACTCGTGGCAAGCATTCCGCCTGTCCCTGCAGCCATGTCCAGAATCTTTACCTCTTTGTTGTCTTGGAATAATTCTGGATTTGCTCCTGCAAGAAGTAAATTGACCATTAAACCAATCACTTCACGTGGTGTGTAGTGAGAACCTGCTTCCTCATTTTCAGAAAATCGTCGGATAATGTCTTCAAACATATAGCCCATTTTGATAGTGTCTATTGTACTAGGGGATAAATCTAATTCAGAGAACTTCTTTACCACCCCATACAAACGACCAGACTTCGCAAGATTTTCTACCTCTTGATTAAACTTCAAACTTTTTAAAATGTCTTGAACTCTCTCAGAATAACCATCAAGATAGCTTTCAAAATTAGTTTTAATATTATCTGGATCATCTAAGAGATTCTTCAAGGTAAATTGGCTTGTATTGTAATACTTGTAACCAGAAATAGATTCTAACACTTGCTTAGGTGTATTGGAACTCTTTTTGTAGGCTTCGTATACCTTTTCTTTCGTTTCTTTTAAAGCCGCCTCAAGTCTCGCAATTACAAACATAGGTATAATCACATCTCGATACTTATCAGCACGATAAGCACCACGTAGTGTATTGGCAATAGACAAAACCAAACTTACCTCTTTTGATATGTTCACCCCGTTTTTTTGGAAAATTGGGAATTTTTCTTTATTTAACATCATTAATATCTCCATCCTCTAGACTAACAATTTCGTCAATATCAACTTTTAATGCTCTGCATATTTTAACAATGATTTCTGTACTTGCATTGTCTCCATAGATCATTTTGTTAACTGTATCAACTGATTCCAGCAAAAGCATCCAACTGCTTTTTATTGAACTCCTTATCAATTAACAATTTTCATAATTTCTTTTAACTTATTTTCATTGAAAAGACGATCTTTTAATATATTTAAAACAATATCTATAATTATATCATAAGTCCATTGCTTACTGCCAATGCAATTTAGACTATACAACATTTTATTAGTAACTCCACATTCGACAAGTTTATATCTAGATTAGTATTTTTTATTTTTTTGATAAATAGATTCACTTTCATCTAATTATTTAGCTTATAACTTGTAAATACAGCCAAACAAATTTAATGGATTTTATATGAGTTAATTCAATACTATAAATTTCAGTCAAATTATACTTTAAAAAATTTTTAATATTTTCATATATTTGGAAATGTGGAAAGAATAATCCTCTCCTAACTCAATTAACCAATATCAAATCTATATCCTCTAAAAATAATGAAATTAAAATTTGAATATTCCAACTCCATACAACAGCTTGAAATTAATGTATTTAATTAATTTTTCTTAGTATATACTAGTCTACTTTCATTTCAAATATAGAAATAATATTTGAGTTTTTTGCTTCAAAAAGAGGTGTAATTTCATTAATCTATTTTAGAGTATAAAATTATATTATCTTGTTAGTAGTCTCAATAAGCAAACTAATCAATCAAGTATTATCAGACATCTCCAAACACATCGTCTTTTTGAAATTATATCATTTCAAAATCAGATAGAAACTCGTTCAATGTATTGATTTTTTTACTTCTTTCACTAAAATAGGTACATGTTCTATATCTGTCAAATCTATAATAGACTTTGAAAAAATCCTTTAAAATCATTTGAGTTATGTGTAGTAGTAATAGTTTTTTAAAATTATTCAACCTATCAATAACAGTCTAAATTTGAAAATATCAATCGTTGATATCTTTTAACCTTTTTTTATAAAGATATTTTGGTACAATAAAATAACTAAGATTTTTTTAGATACTAATATTTAATTCCATTTCCAATGCTTTTCTATTTTTAGTATATTCTTTTAAAAATTGCGATTTTGTTTCCTTCAACCCCGAAGTTGTTTATATGTAGTATATAGTAGATTGATTTTTCAATATTTTGCTCCTGTAACTTTATGGCGATTATGTGCTATTCACAGATTTTTAACTTATCTTTATTAGTTAGACAAAAAAATAACTCCTTTCAAATTGTCCGAAATTATATCTATTATATAATCACTTTCCAACTTTTGGAAGCTATTTCAATTTTATATGGTACCTGTGGCCGGAGTCGAACCGGCACGAGGATAAACTCGTCGGATTTTGAATCCGATGCGTCTACCAATTCCGCCACACAGGCATATCAACAATATACATTATATCAAACTTCCAAAAAAATTCAATAAAATTAGCCAAAAAGCCAAACAATTAAACTAAATAACAATGGAATATTTATCATTGAATAAATATGACCCATTACTACTAATGAAGTAGCCATTCTTACATCTTGATTATATTCATATGACATTGATAAAAGTGCTGAAAATGGTGGCATTAAAGCTTGTGTCATAACAACAATTATTATTAAACCATCAACATCAAAATTTACGATTTTAAAAAATGCAATAAAAATCAATGGAATAAGTGTTGATTTTACAAAGATTAAATTAGTTGCTGGTCTGTTTGTTATTAATTCTTTAAGGTTACTTTCATAGACAATCATACCTACAAAAAGAAAAGCAAGTGGTGTTGTCATACTTCCTATTTCATTAACAGTACTAAAAATAAATGTTGAAGTAAAATCAATATTGAATATATTTATTATTGCCATGGCAATTAATGAAACAATTAAAGAAATAGTTACAGGTGCAAGTTTTCTCTTTGTTTTGTTTTCATGCATTAATCTACCAATACCTGAAGTTGTTAATAAAATATTATCTACCATATAATACATTGTTGCATAAAATAATCCATCATCACCATACACTGCAAATAATAAAGGAAATGCTAAAAAAGCTGTATTTGCATGTACTCCTCCACTAATAAACACTGATCTTTCTTTTGGTGATAATTTGTAATGATTAGCCATTGTTTTTGAATATATGTAATTTGCTATATATATTGCTAAAGCAGCTATCATAACATATAGAGCATTCATAATGGTACTTGGTGTTAAGATTATTTTGACATAAGCACAAAAAATCATAAGTGGTAAAGCTACTTTATTTAACAATAAGGAAACTACTGTTTTACCATTATTTCCTAGAATATTTTTTGATGCAATAAAATAACCAATTACTGCAATTATAATGATTGATAATAACTTGAATATTAACACTTGAGCATCTTGCACTATTATACACCTCAGAAACAATTATATCATTTCATAAAAAAAAATGCACCTTTAAAGATTAAATTATTTACTAATCTTTAAAGATACATCTTATAAATTATAATGCTTCTTGATATCTTTTTTCAACTTTTTCCCAATCAATAACATTAAAGAAATTTTCAATATATTCTGGTCGTCTATTTTGATATTTCAAATAGTAAGCATGTTCCCAAACATCAATTCCTAATATAGGAGTTTTATTTTGAGAAAGAGGAGAATCTTGATTACTAGTTTTTACAATTTGAAGTGTTCCATTTGAAACAACTAGCCAAGCCCATCCTGATCCAAATTGAGCAGTTGCTGCTTTAGCAAACTCATCTTTAAAATTATCAAATGATCCAAACTCTTTTTCTATTGCATTCAACATTTTTTCACTTGGATTATGGTTGCTTGCTCCTAAAATATCAAAATATATATTATGGTTTAAATATCCTCCACCATGATTAATAACAGCTTGTCTTTTTTCAGCAGGTATTAATTTTTCAACATCAGCAATTATCTCTTCAATTTTTAAGTCTTTTACAATATCTTCTAAACCTTCTAAAGCAACATTTAAGTTATTTGTATATGTTTGGTGATGTTTAGAATGATGCACCTCCATTGTTTTAGCGTCTATGTATGGTTCTAAAGCATTATAATCATAGTCTAATTTTGGCAATTCAAATTTTTTCATTTTAATCATTCCTTTCTTCTTAATTCTATTATAGCTAGTTTATAGTTTGCTTTCATTCTTTTAGCCTAAAAGACAAAAGAAAGACACTATTGCTAGTGTCTAAATTCCAAAATAAGTTGGATAATCAAAATTACCTTCTATTTGTGTAGTATCAATATCACTTATCCACATAATTTGAAAAAATCTAGGTTCTACTTCAAATGGTAAATGAAATTTTCTTGTATCATATCCTTCAAATCCAAATCTTTGATAGTAATGATCACTTCCTAAAACTGTCAACATTTTATAATCTTCCAATTCTTTGACATCGCTAATAGCTGTTTTTATTAGCTTTGAACCTATTCCTTTATTTTCATATTCGCTTAAGACACTTACAGGTGCTAGCGATAATATATCTTTATTTCCATTCAACAACATTGGGCTAACCATAACATGACCAACTACTTTATCACCATCTAAAGCAAGATATGATAAGTAAAAATCACTATTTTCTTTAATTTTTTCAACAAGTATTGCTTCATTATCTTGTTTAAAAGCACTTGTGATTACTTTTCGTATCTGATCATTATATTCGTTATTATCTTTAATTATTTTTATTCCCATCATTTTCCCTCATCTATCTTGCTAATTTTAAAATTTCTTTAATATCAGCAGTTTTTAATTTCATAAAGTTTCCTTGAGTTATTTTATCATTTCTTGTAGTATCGCTTGCTAATTTATCAATACTATTTTCATCAACATTTAAATCACTTAAAGTTAATGGCATATCTAATTTACGATAAAAGTCTTGTAAAGCTTCAATTCCTTTTAAAGCAGTTTCTTCTAAATCAAAATAATTTAACTCAACATTAAATACTCTTGATGCAAACATTGCAAAACGATTGATATCATGTTTGTATACATATTTCATCCAAGCAGGAAATAATACTGCTAAACCTGCTCCATGAGCAACATCATACATTCCACTTAGTTCATGCTCCATTTGATGTGTTGCCCAATCAGTTTCACGACCAACGCATAATGAAAAATTATGAGCTACTGTTCCAGCCCACATTATTTGTGAGTACTTGTCATAATCACTTGGGTTATGATAAACATCTGGTCCAAGTTCAACAATCGTTTTCATAACACTTTCAATCATTCGATCAGTTATTTCTACATTTTTTGAATTAGTAAAATATCTTTCCATCAAATGAGCTAACATATCAACCACTCCGTTTGCTACTTGATGTTTTGGTAATGTTGCACACAATTCTGCATTTAAAATACTAAATGTTGGATTAACAAATGATGTTCCTCTTTTTTCTAATGTATTATCTTTAGTAATAACACAGCGAGAATTCATTTCTGTTCCTGTTGCTGGTAATGTTAAAATTGTACCTAATGGTAGACTATCTTTACAAACTACTCCTTTTGAAAAGAAATCCCAAACATCTCCATTATATTTTACTCCAGCAGCTATTGCTTTTGCTGAATCAATAACTGATCCACCACCTACTGCTAAAACAAAGTCAATATTATTCTCTTTGCATATTTCAATTCCTTCGTTTACCATTGATAGTCTTGGATTTGGCACAACGCCTCCAAGTTCAATATAATTTATATTATTTTCTTTTAAACTATTAATTACGGTATCATATAAACCAGATTTCTTTATACTAGAACCACCATAATGAAGCAAGACATTTTTAGAGCATAAAGCTACTTCTTCCCCAACTTTTTTTTCAGTATTTTTACCAAAAATTATTTTTGTTGGATTTTCATATACAAAGTTTTCCATTTTACCGACCTCCACTATTAAAATTATATCACATATCAAAAAAAATGTTAGATAAAAATAATATTTTCTCAAATAAAAAGTACTTTTTTCAAAGTACCTATTAATCTAATATTTCATTTGCTTGATTCACTAATTCAGCTATCAAATCTTTAACATAAACAATCTCATTGATTTTATAAGCAAGGCTACCACAGAAAAATAAACCATTTTCTAAATCACCCTTAGCACTTGCTATCAAAGCATCACTTATACAATATGGTGTTTGCGCTGGATTACAAGGTGTTAGGCAATTGTAACAGTTTGTTATTGGAATGTTACTATCTAATTGTAATCGCTTAATTAAAGGGGTTGCCAAGGCACGTCCAGGCATTCCTACTGGACTTTTAATAATTACAATATCATCTTCTTTACTATTAACGATTGCTTGTTTAAAATTATCATGGCAATCAGCTTCAAAAGTTGCAATAAAACGTGTGCCAATTTGAACACCACTTGCTCCTAAATTTATTGCATCAGCAATATCTTTTCCATCAAAGATACCACCAGCTACAAATATAGGTATTTTCTTTTGATACTTTTCTTCATAAGGTTCTATTTCAATTAAAACATCTTTTAAAATATCTTTAAGTTCAATATTTGAGATTTGTTCTTCTTTAAATCCAAGATGTCCGCCAGCTAATGGACCTTCAATTATAATTAAATCTGGAATACATTCATATGAGCGATCCCATTTTTTGCATATCATTTTAGCAACTTTTCCACTTGATACAATTGGTGCTAAAGCAATATCATGACCTTTAGTAAGTGCTGGTAATTGCAATGGAATTCCAGCTCCTGAAATAATCACATCTGCTCCACCTTCAATAGCTGCTTTAACCATATTATCATAATCACGCATTGCAACCATAATATTAACACCTAATAATTTGTCTTCATTATCTTTTTTTGCTTTTTTGATTTCATTTATTAGTGAGTTATAATTAACTACATCATTATTACTTAAAAAATCAGCATTTAAAAACCCTGGTTGAGCGGCAGATATAACACCCATACAACCATTTTTCATTACACTTGAGGCAAGGTTAGATAAAGAAACTCCTACTCCCATACCACCCTGAATTATTGGTACTTCTAATATTTTATTTTTAATTTTAACACTTTTCATCTTATGCCTCCTATTCAAGTAAATTATATTATAAAATACTTTGATTGTCAAAGTATCTCATAAAAAAACAATATACCTTATTTGATATATTGTTAAATATTATTATTAAAGAATGATAAATACTGCATATAAATAAATATATGAGATTAAAATACTAGCTAATGTAACAAATGCTCCTCTAATAATGAACTTAGAATATGTAATATTTACTCCTTCTTTTTTGGCAATACCTACTGCTACAACATTGGCACTAGCACCTAAGATTGTTAAGTTTCCACCAAAACAAGCTCCAGCTGCTAAACTATACCACAATAAATCAGCATTTTCACCAAAAATAGGAGCTACTTCTTTTAATACTGGAATCATTGTTGAAACAAATGGGATATTATCAATAAAACCACTAAACACTGCTGAAACCCAAAGTATAGCAGAATATGTTAATCCTAAATCCCCTTGAGTTAAATTAAGTAATCCTTTAGCCATTATATCAATTACACCAACTTCTTCTAAAGCACCTGTCAACATAAATAATCCCATAAAGAAGAAAATTGAAACCCAATCAACACTTTCATATGCAAATTCAATTAATGAATCTTTATTACCACTAGAAACTAATAACATTCCAAATGCAGCTAACATTGCTATTAAAGCAGGTTCTATACCTACATAATCACCAAAGACAAAACAAATCATCAAAGCGATTAAAACAACTATTGAAATCTTCATTAATTTTGCATCTTTAATATAATCTTTTTCATTTAATTTCATAATCACATATTTTGCTTTTCTTTCAAAACGATATGATTGTTTTTTATAAAATAAAGTTAAAATCCCCATTACAACAACACTAACAATTAATACAAGTGGTATCATTATAATAGCAAAATCAACAAATCCAATTCCTACTTGTTGTGAAATCATTGTATTTGGTGGATCACCAACAATGGTTGCTGTACCACCGATATTTGATAAGAAAACTTGAATCATAAAATAGGGAAATGATGATATTTTCAAAATTCTTGTAATTGAAATTGTAACTGGAGCTAGTAATAAAATTGTTGTTACGTTATTTAAAAACATACTAGCAACTGCTGTTAAAATTCCAAGTCCTAGTGCTATTCTTAATGGTTTACCTTTACATTTTTTAGCAACCTTTATTCCAAAATACTCAAACATTCCACTTTCACCAGCGACACTTACAATAATCATCATTCCAATTAATAAAAATAATGTATCCCAATCAATGTAATTAGTTATCGCACTCTCCCATGGCATAATTTTAAGTGCTACTATTAATAGTCCACCTACCATAGCAATTACAGATCTATTTACTTTTTCGCTAATTATTAATGCGTATGTAACAATAAAAATTAGTAAAGTTATTCCTATTTCCATTTTTTTACCTCCTACCAAAAAAAGATATTAGCATCTAGTTTCTAAATCCCAGATTCAATAATCTCTTTTAAAATTAATATCATATTTTGCATAGCATCATATGATTCAATGAACCTTTTCACTAATGGATCATTGTAAAAATCATTTTTCTTATACAAATATTCTTCTTTTTTTTCATCAAATTTATTTTCATCAACATAAACTAAATTAACTAAATCTTGTTGTAATTGCTTTATTTCATTTTCTTGAAATTGATATTTTTCAAAAACAAGATTATATAATAAATTATATTCTTTATATACTTCAGACTTTTTTATCATATCATTAATTTTATGTGCTTTAATTTCAATCTCATTCATGTTAAACAAGTTCTCCTTGTAATGACCAAGTTTTTGCTTCAACTATTCTAACATCAACAATTTTACCAATTAATGATTTATCACCTTTAAAATTAACAAGTTTATTGTGTTCAGTATACCCAGACAAAATTTCACTATTTTTCTTTGAAGGGCCATCAACTAAAACACTAACTATTTTTTGCTCAAATCTTAAGTTTTGCATAGACATATACTTATTAACCACTTGATTTAAGCGTTGCAATCTTTCTTTTTTTGTTTCAATGTCAATACAATCTTCCATTTTAGCTGCAGGTGTACCCTTTCTAGCTGAAAAAACAAACGTAAAAGCATTATCAAATTTACAATATTCTGCAATTTTTAATGTATCTTGAAATTGTTCTTCAGTTTCATTTGGGAACCCTACTATTATATCAGTTGAAAAACTAACATTCTCTTTTTTTGCTTTTATTTTATTATAGATATTAATGTAATCATTTACAGTATATTTACGATTCATTATTTTTAAAATATCATCATTTCCTGATTGAACAGGTAAATGAATAAATGGCATAATATTATCATATTTAGCAATCACATCAATCATTCTATCACTAAAATCCCAAGGATGCGAAGTCATAAATCTTATTCTTGGAATACCAATTAGTGCAGTCTTTTCTAACAATGTCGCAAAATCATATTCACTTGTTAAATCTTTTCCATAGGCATTAACATTCTGTCCAAGTAAAGTTATTTCTTGATACCCTTCATCTTTCAATTCTTGAATTTCTTTTAAAATATGATTGATATCCCTACTTCTTTCTTTTCCTCGAGTATAAGGTACAATACAATAAGTACAGAACTTATCACAACCATACATAATATTAACCCATGCTTTTATTTTATTATCTCTTCTAGTTGGTAAATCTTCAAATACAGCACCCTCTTGTGATAAAACATCTACAATTGTTTCTTTTTCTTGCATTGCTTCCATTAAAAGAGTTGGCAAACTATTAATATTATGAGTACCAAAAACTAAATCAATATGGTGATATTTTTTTAATATTTCATTAACTGTTTCTTCTTCTTGTGGCATACAACCACAAATACCAAAAATAAGTTCTGGTTTTTCTTGTTTCATATTTTTTATTGCACCAATTTTCCCGAAAACTTTTTGCTCAGCATTTTCACGAATAGCACAAGTATTTAATAAAATAATAGATGCCTCATCTAAATCATCAGTATGTTTATATCCTAAAACTTCTAAAATTCCATTGATTGTTTCAGTATCTCTTTCATTAGCTTGGCAACCATAAGTTACAATATGATAGTACTTATTAACACCAATATTCTCTACCATTGCTGGAATATATAATGAATCCTCTACAATATCGACTTTATTTTTTGTTCTTTGTTGTGCCTTTTTTAAGTTAGGCATATTTTTTATCATCTATTACTTCACCCCATTCCATTATAATAGTATAACAATATTGACGAAAAAAACCAAGCAATGACTTGGTTTTTTGAACACTTATTTTTAAACCATTTCAATACAACTTACTGGGCAAGTTCCCACGCACGCTGCACAATCAATACATCCTTCTCCGACATGTGCTTTACCTTCATCTGTCATTTCAATTACAGATACTGGGCAAGATCCAACACAAGCAGCACATCCGATGCATTCTTCTTCTTTTACTACTGCAGGCATTCCAAAAACCTCCTTTAGAAAATTCTCACTTAAATCTAACTCTTTGATTAAGTATCTCTATTATACATCTTAAACACTTCTTTTTCAAGATGCTTGTACTTTTTTATCAAATAATATGATTTTTTTAATACTTTTATAATTAATTATTATATAACTATTCAACACCAATATAGAAAGAATATAATGATTGTTTACCATCAATTAATTCTACTTCTAAATCATAGTTGTCTTCAACATATTTTTCAATTTCAATTACATCTTCTTTTTTAACATCATCACCATAGATAATTGTAACTAATTCTTCATCATCAATCATTTTATCTAATAATTCTTTTGTGATAGCAATTCTATCTTTTCCATTAGCTACAACATCTTTTTCAAAAATTCCCATATAATCATTTTTCTTGATTTTTCTACCATCATATTTTGTATCTTTTATTGCATAAGTAACTTCACCACTTTTAACAGTTGCTAAAGCCTCACTCATTGCTGCCACATTTTCTTCAAAGTTAATATCTGGGCTATAATTAATACATGCAACCATTCCTTGAACGATTGTTTTTGATGGAATAACTTCTACTTCAATATCCTCAATAACATCTTTAGCTTGTTGTGCAGCTAAAATAATATTTGAGTTATTTGGTAGAATTAAAACTTTTTTTGCATTTAATTCTTTAATTGCTTTAATAAAATCTTTTGTTGATGGATTCATTGTTTGCCCACCTGAGATAATATGATCTACTCTTAAATCATAAAACATATTATTAATTCCTTCACCACTTGATACAGCAATTATAGCTTGTTCTTTTTGCTCAACTGGTTTAAAGTTATCATTATTATCTGCTTGTTCTTGCATATTTTCAATTTTAGATGTTAGCATATCACCAAGAGAAGTTGCCTTTGAAATAACTTTTCCAGGTTCTACAGTATGAACATGAACTTTTAAAATATCATCATCACTTACAACAACAATTGAATCTCCTAATTTTTCTAAAAATGTTTTTAAAGTATTTTCTTTAAATTTATCTGGTTCACTTAAACGAACAATGAACTCTGTGCAATATCCATATTGCCCTTCGTGATTATCAACAAAGTTTTCTGCATTATTAACAAATGTCTTTGCTTCTGTTTCTTGGTCTCTTTCTACTGCTTCTCCATTTAAATAAGCAAGCATTCCTTCAAATACTTTTACTAATCCATATCCACCACTATCAACAACACCAACTTCTTTTAATACTGGTAATAATTCTGGAGTATTTTTTAATGATTCATTAGAAAACTCAACTAATTTTTTCATTACTTCTTTTATTGTATTAGAGTGTTTAATTACTTTTAAAGTATTCTCGCTACCTTCTCTAATTACTGTTAAAATTGTTCCTTCAACAGGTCGCATTACAGCTTTATAGGCAATTTTTTGTCCTTTAACAAAGGCTTTAGCAAATTCAATGCTTCCAACACTTTCTTTACCTTCTAAATCATTAGAAATACCTTTGAAAATTTGAGATAAAATAACTCCTGAATTACCACGAGCTCCCATTAATAATCCTCTTGAAAATGCTTTTGATACTTCACCAATATTATTTGAATGTAAATTTGATATTTCTTTAATACCACTTGTAAATGTTAAATTCATATTTGTTCCTGTATCACCATCTGGAACAGGAAAAACATTTAAAGTATCTACTTCTGGATAATAATTATATAAATTATTAGCTCCACTAATTAACATTGACTTAAACTCACTACCATTTATTCTTTTCATATTCGCACCTAACCTATCACTTTAATATCTTGAACAAAGACATTAACATTTGTTACTGTAATGTCCAATGTTGATTCTAAGACATATCTTACTTTCTTTTGAACTTCTAAAGCAATTTCACTAATTTTTATACCGTATGCTACAACAATATAAATATCAATACTCATTTTTCCATCATCTGTTTGTTTAATATCAATTCCTTTAGCAAAATTCTCTTTTTTTAGAATTTCAGCGATTCCATCTTTTAAGATATTTTGTGATGCCATTCCAACTACACCATAACATTCAGTAGCTGCTCCACCTGCAATATTCGCAATAACTTGTTTTGATATATTTAGTTTACCTAAATTATTTTCTCTTTCGTATCCCATAAAAGTTACCTCCTATTTAGTTCTAAATAATTATACTATATTTTAGTTTGTTTGTACAATTATACCTTATTAATGCCATTACTTGAACAAATAAAAATTGTTATTTTAATTATCATTTTTTATATATGCTTATTAAATATCAAAATTAATAACTATATATGCCTAAATCATAATAAAATTTAATATTTTGATAATCAAGAATACGCTAAAAAAACCGTTGTCAATAACTTTCGAAAATGTCTCAGATTTTTAAAATCATGAGCATTTTTTTAATACTCCAAATTGTTTACAATACTATATTCTAAATCAGTAT
>JARXZD010000026.1 GCA_029893765.1 Bacilli bacterium PM5-9 | reverse complement strand
CTAATTAAGACATAAAAAACCAACACAATAAATTGTGTTGGTTGATGCAACAATATCGATTTGAGTAATTATTCCACCCTATTTGACATTGCGCCGCAATTTCAGCCATTAATTCATCTAATTATTATTTAACCAATCAATAATTACTTTTTTATTATTTTCTTTAAAAAACTCTGAATAAACATGTCTTGTATCTTGAATAATTTGACATTTAACATTTTCGTTATTACTACGATATTTCAACATTGAACAATAATTTAATGTTTCATTTTTTGTAACTACACGATCTAATTCACCATGTTGCAATAACATTGGAATTGAAATGTTTTTAACATAGTTAATATTGTTTCTTTTAAGAATATCTAAAGTATTATTTGTTTCATAATACAATTTAATTTTTTTAACAACTTTTTTTGAATTATTTTTTTCCTTGTTAGCAAGAAACTTGTCTACATCATAAAAACCACCGACACCTATCATTCCAGCAATCTTACTATTATTTTTTTCATATAATATTTCTTCATCACCTAATGCTTCTAAACCACTTGTTGAAGCAACTAGAGACCCCAAATTAGCTCCTGCAGAATGTCCGATAATATATATTCTGTTTGGATCTATTTTATATTTGTTTTTATTTTCTTTTAAAAATCTAATAGCTGTTTTAACATCATCTACTGCAGCTGGAAACAATCCCTCATCTTTTAAACGATAATCTAAGGCTACATAAGTATATCCATTTTGATTAAAAAGTTCTCTACTTTCTTTTTGAAATTCACCTTTATTTCCATTTGTATAACTACCACCATGTAAGTAAACTACAACTGGATTTTTTTTCGAATTACCTTTTGAATAAAAAATATCAAGTTTTTGTTGAGTTGAAATAGTATTATATGGAACATTCACTTCATCATTTGCATAAATGTGTTTTGATACTACAAATATTACAAAAAACAATGAAAAGAGCAATAATACCTTATTAGTAATTTCATTTAAAGCTTTCAAGCAAATCCTCCTTTATTTTTAGACAAAATTTTATCTTACTATCTTTATTCAACAGTAACAGATTTTGCTAGGTTTCTTGGTTTATCAATATCATATCCTTTTTCTAGTGCAGCATAATATGAAATAAGTTGTGTTACGACAACCATTGCTATTGGACTAAATAAGTGATGAGTATCATTAACAATAAAATCATCTTCTTCTTTACTAACACTTTGTTGAGAAATGATTGTTGTCATTGCCTCTCTTGCTTTTACCTCTTGAATTGCACTTCTAGTATTTAAAGCAACTTTTTCTTGAGAAATTAAGGCAACAACTGGTGTTGCCGACTCAATTAGGGCAATCGTACCATGTTTTAATTCTCCTGAAGCAAATCCTTCAGTTTGAATATATGAAATTTCTTTTAATTTCAAGGCAGCTTCTAAAGCAACAAAATAATCTAAATTTCGTCCAATGTAGAAACAGTTTCTTGAATAAACTATCTTGTCTTGAACAATATCTCTAATTATTTCTTTACGACTAATTATATCTTCAATAGCAGTAATAACCTTACTTAATTCTAAGTTCACATCAATTATATTACCACTTAATTCGTTTGCAATCAAGGATAAAAGTGTTACTTGAGCAACATATGCCTTAGTTGATGCTACTGCAATTTCAGGTCCAGCATGTAATAATAATGTATAATCTGCCTCTCTTGAAAGTGTTGAACCTTCAACATTAGTAATCGTTAATGCTTTATAGCCCTTTTCTTTGACTAACTTTAAAGCAACTCGACTATCTGCTGTTTCTCCTGATTGTGTTATAAAAATAAACAATGGGTTTTCACTAATTAATGGCATATGATAACCAAATTCACTTCCTAAATGAACTTCTACTGGTTTATTTGCTAGTTCTTCAATTAAAAACTTACCAACTAATCCAGCATGCATACTAGTTCCAGAAGCAATTATGTATAATCTATCTGCCATTTTTATTTCATTAATTAAGTTAGCATCAATATTTAATTTTCCATTAGTTAAATATTCACTTAATAAATTTCTAATTACTGTTGGTTGCTCATCAATTTCTTTTAACATATAGTGCTCGTATGTTCCTAAATTAATATCAGTAGCATTAACATTTGAAATAAATGGTTCTCTGTTTAGTTGTTGTCCATCTTTATCATATATTTTAATATCATCTTTTTTTACAATTAAAAACTCTAAGTCGTTAATTTCAATAAATTTGTTTGTTTCATTAATCATTGCCATTGCATCAGAACCAATCATATTAAAATTATTTCCTACTCCAGCTAGCATTGGTGTTTTATTTTTTACACAATATAATGTATCCTGTTCATCAGCACATAAAATACCTAAGGCATATGCACCATGCATTACTTTCATCATATTAATAATTGATTGTTTCATATCTGTAGTTTTTTTATAATCATCTTCTAAAAAGTTAGCAATTACTTCAGTATCTGTTTCACTTTTAAAAGTATATCCTTTATTAATTAAATCCTCTTTTATTTCTGCAAAGTTTTCAATAACTCCATTATGTACTAATGTAATTACACTATTCATTGAAGTATGAGGATGAGAATTTTCTTTTGATGGTTTTCCATGTGTCGCCCATCTAGTATGACCTATTCCAATATTTGAAATTGCAACATCCTTTATTAATTTCTCAAGATTACTTATTCTTCCAATCTCACGATATACATCAATTTTATTATCAATCACAAAAGCAATTCCACTTGAATCATATCCACGATATTCTAATGTTTTTAAACCACTAATGATAATATCTTTTGCATTCTTCTCTCCAACATATCCAACAATTCCACACATTTTATATTCAACCCCTTTTTTAATGTAACAATTATATTACAATAAATATTTGTTAAGCAAGCATGTACTAATTATAAACATTTGTATAAAAATCATTACTTAACAATACCTGCCATTTTCAATAAATATTTAGCATTCCTTGTTTTTGAAACTCCTTTTTTTATCACATAATTAAACATAATTTCATCATTTTCATAAAACTCTTCAAAGTGATAATTGACAATGTTTTTTATTTCACATAATTGTGCATCATGTGTTGTGACAAAATTAATACAATATGGTTTTGTTAAATGTTTGATTGTTTCTTTTGCACCATAAATTCGATCTTCGGAGTTTGTTCCTTTAAAAATTTCATCTATTAAACACAACATTACTTGCCCTTCTTCTTGAGCTTGCACCATTTCCTTAATTCTATTTATTTCTGCATAAAATGTTGATATTCCATCATTCATATTATCTTCTACTCTAATTGATGTAAATATCTTCATTAATGTAACATCAAATTTTTTAGCACACACCATTGCACCTGAATAAGCAAGTAACATATTAATACCAATACTTCTAATAAATGTAGTTTTTCCTGACATATTAGAACCAGTGATAATTGTTGTTTGCGCTTGAGTATTAAAATCATTAGCAATCACATTTTCATTATTTAAAAGTGGATGATATAACCCAGTTGCATTAAGATAAGGATAGTTACTTACTTTAACATTTGCATCTACTACTTCTTCTTTAGTTTGTTCAATAATAGCTAAGCTAAGCATAACTTCAAAATCATAAAAAATTTCAAGGTATTGTTGAGCATTTTTACCTAGTGTTTTCTTCCATGTATCATAATATAAAACATTTCGATAATCCCATAACAATAAAACTTCAGCAAAGAAATACAGCAAGGCATTAGATTGTGATTCTAATCTTTCTTTTAATTTAATTAATTTATTGATTGAATTACTAGCATTAAAATCTCTTGTTAAAGTATCTTTTATATTTTTTAATTTTATACTTTCAAAATCTGCTTGCTCTATTTCTTTAATTACTTTTAATACAATATCCAAATTATTATGATTTTTATGGATACTAGCTAAATAATTTTTATTTGAATTAAATTTAACTAAAACAATTATTGCATTTAAAATCAATATTGCAATTAAATAGCTTAATGATATAACATTAAATAAAGCTAGTGCTAATACACCAAGTACAAATATTGAATAAATATTTGCTAGAAAATAATAAACTTTTTTTGTTTTTAAATCTAAACTTTTATTATCATTTAATATTAAATCACTTTTTTTATTATCGTACATATTTATTAGTGAACTTAATTTTAAATGCAAATCTTTATTGCTTGCTAGCTCATGAATTGAAGAAGCATCATTTGAAATCTCAAAACTTGTTAGCGAATTAAATAGTTTTTGTTGGCCTTTATTTGATTTCGCTAAAACAAGATATTGGTATAATGAGTTTTTTCCAATAATATCTAAATCACGACAAATAAATAGTGCATCATTTACAAACTGACCTCCTACATTTGAAAAATCTTGCCATTGATAATCAAATCTTTTTAAATAATCTTCACATATTTTTAAGGATGACTTTTCTAACTTTTGTTGCCATTCTATTTTTGAATGCCAAATAACTAAATAGATAAACACTCCTAGAAAAAGAAATGTTGGTATTAAAAACATTACTTTTTTATCATAAATACCTAATAAAGCACAGCCTGCAAAAAGCACAAAAACAATAAATCTAATTAAAGATATTGTTTGTGATTTTTTATTTGTAACAATTAAATTTTCTAAAAATAAATTTGTTTTTTCTTGATAATAATCTCTTTTCACTTTTTCACTCCTACTTAAAAAAAGGATTATATTAATCCTTAATTATTGTTTTACATTTTGGATAATCAATACAACATTTAAATTTACCATAACGTCCTTGTCTAATAACTACTTCTTTTCCACACTCAGGACATTTTTCATTTTCAACAATCTCATCTGGTGTTGGTTTTATATATCGACATTTTGGAAAATTTGAACATCCTTCAAATTCTGATTTGGTTTTTGCTGAATATCTTTTAACCATTTTAGATCCACATTTAGGACATTCTTCACCTGTATATTCTACTTTCTTTTCTTCTTTTTTAATGTATTTACATTCAGGATAGTTACCACAAGCAACAAACTCACCATAGCGACCTTTACGATAAACTAAGTCATGTCCACACTCAGGGCATTTTTCACCAGTTGGTTTAGGTGGTATTTTCTCCATTTTTTCTTTTGCATTTTCTAAAAGAGGTTCAAATTTTTGATAAAACTCTGTTAAAACTTTAATTGAATCTACTTCACCATCTGAAATTTCATCAAGTTCATCTTCCATTTGAGCTGTATATTTAACATTAATAATTTCATTAAAGAATTTTGTTAATTCATCATTTGTTAAAACTCCTTGTTCAGTTGGAGCAAATTTCTTTTGTTCATAAGTAACATATTTTCTTAATTTTAATGTTTCAATTATTGATGAATATGTACTTGGACGACCAATTTTTAATTCTTCTAAATCTTTAATTAAACTACTTTCTGTATAAGCACTTGGTCCTTTAGTAAAATGTTGATTGTCAATAATGCTTTTTGATTTAATTGTTTCCTTCTCTTTTAAATCAGGTAGAATTTTTTCACTTGCAGCTTCAAATTTTCCATATACTTTTTTATATCCATCAAAAGCTATTGTACTACCTGTTGCATTAAATTCATAACCATTATTATCTAATAAAATAGTTGTATTACTTTTCTTTGCAGGTTTCATTAAACTTGCAAGCGTACGTGCATAAATCAATTCATATAATTTATATTGATCTGGGCTTAAATATTTTTTAATTGATTCTGGTGTTTGAGTGATTGTTGTTGGTCGAATTCCCTCATGGGCATCTTGAACATTTCCTTTGCTTTTTGTTGTTGCATAACTTCCAACATAATCTTTACCAAATTCACTTTCAATATATTCAAAAGTACTTTTAACAAAATTGTCATTTAAACGATTTGAATCAGTTCTCATATATGTAATCAAACCTACTGTTTCATCTTTTAAATCAATTCCTTCATACAATGCTTGGGCTATTCTCATTGTTTTCTTTGAATTAAATCCTAATTTACCATAAGCTTCTTGTTGAAGTGTACTTGTAATAAAGGCTAACTTTGGTTTTGCCATACTGTTTTTCTTTTTAACTTCTTTAATTTCAAATTCTTTATTTAATTTATCTAAAACTTCTTGAGCTTCAGCTTGTGATTTTAATTCTATTTTTTTATTTTTAAATTTATTTAGGGCTGCTTCAAATTCAATTCCTTGTTCTTTGAATTTAGCATCCACAGTATAATATTCTTCTGGAATAAACGCATCAATTTCTTTTTGTCTTTCACATATTAACTTTAAAGCTACTGATTGAACACGACCAGCTGATTGTGATTTTATTTTACTTTTTAATAATGCTGATAATTTGAATCCAATGATACGATCTAACATTCTTCTTGTTTCTTGAGATGATACTAAATCTAAATCAATTTTTCTTGGATTATTTAAAGCACCTGTTACTGCTTCTTTTGTAATCTCATTAAAAACAATACGATTATTATTTGTTTCATCTAAATCAAGTACTTGAGCAAGATGCCAAGAAATTGCTTCTCCCTCACGATCAGGGTCAGTTGCTAGAAAAACTTCTTTTCCTTTACTAGCTTTTTTTAATTCCTTAATAACATCTTTTTTATCTTTTGAGTTTACATATTTTGGAATAAATCCGTTTTCTATATCAATTCCAAGTCCACCTTTACCTGATATGGCTAAATCTCTAATGTGTCCTTTAGAAGATAAAACTTGGTAATCACTACCTAAATATTTTTCAATTGTTTTTGATTTACTTGGTGATTCCACAATGACTAATTTTGTTGCCATAGGTTTATCACTCCTTTGCTTTAATAATTATTACACTAGTTTCAAACAAATGTCAACAGTTAAACTTTTTAAAATCATATATGCTGCTTAACAAATATGCTCCATCATTTACTAACTTTGTTCCATCATTTATCATTCCATATTCTCCTGCAATCACAAATAAATTAGTGTTTGTCCCGATATACTCATCTAAATATTTTGTGATATTATCCTTATGCCTAAGTCCTAAAATAATAATATTTGATATTGAATATTTTTTTAAATTTGTAAAATTATCACTTATTTGATAAGTGGGTATGTCTTCTCCAATTAGATGATAATTATAATAGTGTTGCTTTTTCAAATAACTAATTATTTCTTTACTTGAATGTCCAATATTTAAAAACATAATCTTATATTCAAATAAAATCAATTCATTAAGAATTAGTTCTAATTTTTTTATTTCATTTATTCTTGCAGATGGAGATACAATTAATAATACTTCCATAAAACACCTCTAATTACTATTTAATAATTATTTGTTTTATCCTAAATTTTTTAACGATATACTCTGGTTATATATTTAGTAGATAATTAAAAAAGAATTAAATAATTAAATTTAACTCTTATATCTCTAATTTCATTTGTTTGTTACACATTGTTTTAATTGGTTCAAAAGACTTACGATGAATATTTTCAAGATACCCATGCTTTTCTAAGGCTTGAAGATGTTTTTTTGTACCATATCCCTTATTATTTTCAAAATCATATTCAGGATAAGTACTAGCCAATTCAATCATTAAGTTATCTCGATATACTTTAGCAATTATACTTGCACAAGCAATCGCATACGAAGTTTCATCACCCTTTATTATTGAGATATGCTCAATATTATCTAAAGGCATCGCATCACTTAATACTAAACAATTATCAATTTGTAATTCACAAGCTATCTTTTGCATAGCTTTTTTTGTTGCTTGATATATATTATCATTATCAACATCACATGGATCTACCTCAATAATAAAATGATTTATTTTACTATCTAATATTTTTTGATACAATTCATTTCTTTTTTTAGGTGTTAATTTTTTACTATCATTAATACTCTCAATTACTTCATCATACTTCATAATAATACCACAAACAACTAAAGGTCCTGCTAGACAACCTCTTCCCACTTCATCAATTCCAATAAGATAATCATATTGTTCTAAGTATTTTAAATCATATTCAAATAGTGATTTCACGATCAAATGTCATCCTTGCTATAGTATTTTGTTTAATTTCCTTTAAGATAATATCATAAACTTTATCATAATCAACTTCATTGCCTTTAATTAGACAGCCTCTTTGACGACCAATTTTTTCAAGAACACTAACAATGCTACTAATATCATTATTATCCATACTATCAATCATATATCTTTCATAAAACTGTTTTTGATAATATTCATTCATAAATTTTAAAGCCTCAATACAAATATCCTCTTTGGGTAATATTTCCTCTTTAATGGCACCAGTCAAAGCCAAGTTAAGAGCAACCTTCTTATCATCAAGTTTAGGCCACAATACTCCTGGACTATCTAACAATTCAAAATCGTCTGCAACTTTTATCCATTGTAATGCTTTAGTTACTCCTGCCTTATCACCAGTTTTAGCTGAATTTTTTTGTGCCAACTTATTGATAAATGTTGATTTACCAACATTTGGTATACCAACAACCAAAATTCTAATTGGACGTTTTTTCAATCCCTTTTTCTCATCCATTTCTCTTTTATCTTTTAATTCACTATTAACTTGCCCTAAAATTTTATTTAATTCTTTAAAATCTAATAAGTTTGATGTAATTACTTGATAACCATTTTGTTGATAAAACTCGCTCCATTTTTTTGTTAACTCTGGATCTGCTAAATCAACTTTACTCATCAAAATCACTTTCTTTTTATTGTGAATTAATTTATTCATCATAGGATTTTTACTAGAGTATGGAATCCTTGCATCAACTATCTCAATTACAATATCAATCAATTTTATCTTTTCTTCAATCAATCTTCTAGTTTTTGCCATATGACCTGGATACCAGTGAATATTGTTCATATTATTACCTCCTTGAAAAAAAGAAGTATTTAACTTCTTATTTCATAAATCCTATTTTATTTAATGGCCAAAAAATTACACCATTAACTGCTTTAATTGATTTTAATTTTACTGGACCAATTGTTCTTGAATCCTTTGATACATTACGATTATCACCCAAAACAAATATTTCATCACTACCAAGTCTAGTTAATGGATAATCTTGCATTTTTGCATCTGAAGCACGATGTTTATCTTCAACTTCTTTACCATTAACATATACTTTATTACCTTTTATTTCAAAAGTATCATTTGGCATTGCAAAAATACGCTTAACAATCAATTCTTCATCTTCATTAATAATATCTTTATAATCAATTACCACTACTTTATCATAATCAGGTTTATTGAATGGTAAACTTCTAACCATTATTCCACGATCACCATTTTGATATGTTGGTACCATTGATGTTCCATTCACTTTAACAGACATCAAGATAAAATTGAAAATAAATAACATTACTACAAAGATAACAACCAATTCAATTATTTCTCTTATAAAACTTTTCTTTTTAACTACATTTGTTTCTTCATTACTCACAGTCGACACCCTTTCCATCTAATTATATCATTCTATAATTAAAATTATATGTCTATTTATCGTTTAATATTTTTATAGATAAACAACATTCTATCTTTGCCATTAATATCTTTAATTATTTCAAACTCACAATCACTAAAATATTCATTTACTGCTTTTGAAATGCTTTCTTTTTGATTATATCCTATTTCAAAAGCCAACAACGCTTTTTCTTTTAATACCTTATCAGCATTTTTGAAAATTTCTATATAAAAATCTAAGCCTTCTTCTCCACCAAATAATGCAATATTAGGCTCATTTGTTTTAACGCTATCTTCAACATATTCATCATCAGGAATATATGGTGGATTAGATACCAAAATATCTAATTTTATACCTTTTTCAATTAAAGGTTCTAACATACTTCCTTGCATTAACTCAACATTAGCTTGAAATTTATTACAATTATCTTTAGCAACTTTTAAAGCGACTTCACTAATATCAGTAGCATACACTTTAGTTTTAGTCTCTTCTAAATCAAGAGATAATGCTATTGCACCACTACCAGTACCAATATCAGCTAAAACAATTTCATCATATTTATCAAAATAATCATCAATATGATATAAAATATTTTCAACTAATTCTTCTGTTTCATAGCGTGGAATTAAAACATCTTCATTAACTATCATATCACGCCCAAAGAATGTTTCATATCCTAAGATATGTTGTAATGGTTTACCTAATATATACTCGTTTATTGATTCTTTAAATTTAACAATCACTTCATCAGCAACCATTTCATCAAGTTTACTGTATAATTCATAAGATTCTAAATTTAAATATTCTTTTAATAATTCATAGGCTGCACGCTCTTCTTTATTATTTTCAATTAAAGTTTCAACTGTGCTATTTAATAATTCTCTAATTCTCATCTTATTCACCTGCAAGCTTCAATTTTTGTTCATGAGCAATTAAAGCATCAAAAATTTCATCCATTTTACCTTCCATAACACGATCCAATGATTGAAGTGTTAAATTTATACGATGGTCTGTAACTCTATTTTGTGGATAGTTGTAAGTTCTAATTTTTTCACTACGATCTCCACTTCCAATAGTTTGTTTTCTAATTGCGCCTTCTTTTTCTTCTTGTTCTCTTGTAATTGTTTCATATACTTTAGCACGAATAATTTTCATTGCTTGTTCTTTATTTTCATGTTGAGAACGCCCATCTTGACAAGTAACAACTGTTCCTGTTGGTAAGTGAGTAATTCTAACAGCTGAATCTGTTGTATTAACTGATTGTCCACCAGCTCCACTTGAACGATAAGTATCAATTTTTAAATCGTTTGCTTTTATTTCAACATCTACTTCTTCAGCCTCTGGCATTACAAGTACAGTTGCTGTTGAAGTATGAATTCTACCTTGTGATTCTGTTTTTGGAACTCTTTGAACACGATGAGCTCCTGATTCAAATTTCATTTTTGAATAAACAACATCGCCTTTTAACATAAATGAAATTAAAGAGAATCCACCAGCTTCTGCTTCACTCACTTCTAATGTTTCTATTTTCCAACCATGAGCTTCAGCATATTTGACATACATTCTATATAAATCACCCGCAAAAATATTTGCTTCATCACCACCAGCTGCTCCACGAATTTCAACAATAACGTTTTTAGCATCGTTTGGATCTTTTGGTATTAATAAAATTTCAATTTCATCTAAAAGCACTGGTCTTTTTTCATTTAACTCATCTAATTCCATTTGAGCCATCTCAACGATTTCTTGATCACTTTCTTTTAAAAGTTCTTGTGCTTCTTCAATTCCATTTTCAATCACAACTAATTCATGGTACGCTTTAACAACCGGTTCTAAATCACTTAACTCTTTATTTAGTTTTGTCATTTCTTTAATATCACTTGCTATTTTTGTATCCATCAACATTTCATTTATTTCATTGTATCTCTGCTCTATTATTTTTAATCTTTCTATCATTTTATCCATTATATCACTCCGTTTCAACCATAATTATTATACACTAAATAGGCTTAATTGTCATTGTTTTAATTTAAACTAACAACTATTTTTATGTTATAATAAAAGTGGTGATTAACTATGATAAGAAATGTTTATATATTAGTTGAAGATTTAGAGAAAAAAGAGAAGTTAGTTAGATACTTAAATTTAAATAATAAGTATATTCAAAGTATTACAACATTAAACAATGGAGTTTTACTAATTAAAGAAAGTTATACGAAATTTGAGCAATTATTAGACTATGAGCATATCTATCAACAATTTGCTAATGAAATTAAAACAGATATGTCAATTTTAGTTGTAAACGATGGAATTTTCAAAGATTTAGAATCAATGGTTAAAGAATTTTTAGTCAACACTTATTGTAATGTCTATGATGCATCTTCGTTAGTTTATTATTGTTTTGTTACTAATGAAAACGATGAAATAATTGATCAATTTTATTCTTATTTTAGTAAACTTGATGAAGAATTATTAAAATCAGTTTATATGTATCTTGATAATAACCTTAACGCTTTAAAAACAGCTCGTGATTTATTTTTACATCGCAATACATTAAATTATCGTTTAAATAAATTTCAATTTGTTTCGGGTGTTGATATTAGAACAACTCAATCAGCTAGTTTAATTCACTCATATAGAATTAGACATCATTATCGTTTTGTAAGATAGGAGCAATTTATGAATATACATACAATAAAACAATCTATCAATCCATCAAAGAAAACTCTTTTAGTTGTGCCTACAAAATATCACAACTATTTATATCATAATTTACTAGAAGAAAATAAACCTCTATTTAATATCACTCTATTAGATATTAACAGTTTTTGTGATAATATCCTAAGTGAAAATAATATTTTAAGTGAAAATGAATATAGTATTTTTAAAATGATTAAAATTCATCATAAGTTAAAGGATAATAATTTTAAAAATTCCATTAACTATATTAGTGAACTATTTAAATTAGAGCGTGAGTGTAATTTATCAAACATAAAATTAGAAGGTGAATTTTCTAAATATTTAAATACAAATGAAATTACTTTCACAAATTTAGAAACTCAATTTGAAGAAATTATAGTTTTATCAAAAGAAGATTTTTATCCAATTCATGATGATATCCTTTATAATTTAAAAATATCCATTACATATTTAAAAAGTGATAATATCAGTATGAAATATTACTTTGAACATAATAATACAATTAAAATGTTAGACTATATAATTTATGATATTTACAACAAAGATAATGACAATGTCTTAATTTTGTGTGATGACATTTATCAACAAGATTATCTAATCAGTAAATTTAATGAACTTGGTATAGCAATTAATTCTTTATTAGTAAATAGCACTAACAATCAATACTATTTAAACTCAATTTTTTCTATTCTTGATAATTCGTATAGTGAATACGATATAAAAAATATCAAATACAAATATAATGATGAATTAGTTCAACAACTACTAGAAATTGATAAAAATAATTATAAATCATATCTAAAATCAATATACAATGTTCTATATCAAACTAACTTATTTGATGTAAATTTCTTAAACAATTTATTTAAAGAATTGTATATTAATATTGAAATAAATATTCCATTATTAAATAAATTATTATTGCAAACATTACAAAGTAAAACAAATCAAAAAGCTAACTATATGGATTGTAAAACAACAATCGCTACTACTGATTATACTGCACTTGAATATGAGCATGTATATTTAGTTGATGCAAGTTTACCAAATTTTAAAGCTAAAAAAGCTTCCTATCTTATTAATACAAAAGAAAGAGTTTTAAACAATTCAAAATTAATCAACAATACCTTTTACAATGAAAAATATTTAATTCAACAAGAACAATTATTAAATTGTGCAAAAAATATTTATATTCATTACTCATTATTAAACTTAGATAATAAGCCTCAAGGTTTAGCTCATTTTATTGCAAAAAATGATTATACGCTAACAAGTAAAAATGATTATGCACATTTAACAACTCATAATGTATTAACAAATCCTTTATTGCTTAATAATCAATCTGCTCAAGTTGACTCTAAAAAAATAGTTACTAAATTTAAAAACAATTTAACTATTTCTGCTTCTGCTCTTGATTCTTTCCACAAGTGTTATTATCAATACTTTATCAGTTATATTTTAAAACCCAATCAATCTAAAGAGTTTGGTGCTTTAGAACTTGGTAATCTTTATCATAAAATTATTGAAGAAATAAATATTTTATTAATTAACAAGCAACAAACTTATACAGAATATAACTATGATGAATTAATGATATTAATAACTACTCGAGTTGATGAGATAATTGATGAGCTTGCAAAAAAATTAGCTATTAAAGATTATTATCTTGAAAACTTAAAAAGTCGTATTAAAGATACCCTAATTAGTTTTGTTGATATAACAATTTCTCAAGAACAATATTCTAATTATCAAATTAGTAGTAGTGAAATATCTCTTAACACACCTCTTGAGAGTAAACTTTTTAATAATGTAAACTTATATGGGAAAGTCGATGCTTTACTAAAATATAATAACAATAGCTATATTTTAGATTATAAATCTAGCGCAAAGGATTTTAGTAAAAGCGACTTTGAAAAAGGTCTTAGTAACCAACTAATTGTATATTTATATTTATTAAAAGAAAATAATATAAATTATATTGGAGCTTTTTTTAAGGCAATAAAAAACGATTATGTTAAAACAAATAAACTAATAGATTTAGAATATAATAAACAACTTCATTTAGAGAAAAATAAATTGAGTGGTATTTTATTAGATAATGCAAACCTAGATGATTTTGATAATTCATTCAATGAAAATGGATATAGTGCTATTTCATCTATGACTTCTAAAAAAATTATGAAAACTGAAATTTTATTTCAATACTTTGATATTTTAAAAGAACATATCAATAAAATGATTACAAATATTGAAGAAGGTACTTTTATAATTGAACCTGCAAATAAAAAAAGTTGTGAATATTGTAGTTATCGAGGAATTTGTAAAATGAATGATCCTCAAGCAAGAAAGGAGGAAAGCGAAGACGATGAAATATCAAACACCTAAATACTTTACTGATGAACAAAAACACGCGATTGAATTTGATGGTAATAATGTTTTAGTTAGTGCTGCTGCTGGTTGTGGTAAGACAACCTTAATGATTCAAAGAATAATTAGAAAAGTTTTAAACAATCGAGTAAATATTGATGAAATTATTGTTGTTACATTTACAGAAGCTGCTGCTGCTGAATTAAAAGAACGTTTAGAAAAAGAATTAAATAAAAATATTGATATTGATCCTGAGTTTATTAATCATCAACTTTCTATTTTAAATGATGCTTATATTTCCACTTTCCATGCGCTTTGCTTACGCCTTTTAGAAGAAAATGGTGTCTTATTTAACTTTGACAATACGATAAAGGTTGCTGATGCTACTCAATTAAAAAACTTGAAAATTAAAGCCTTTAACATTTTAGAAAAAGAAAATATCTATAATGATGAATATTTAAAAATAAGAGAACAATATACAACTATTACTGATTATGGTGAGTTTTTCAATCTAATTAATAATACTTTAGAAGTGTGTATTACTAAAGATAGTTTAAAAAATTTCATTGCTAAGGCTAACAGTTTTTCTAAACCAACTTCTATTTTTGAATATGATGATTTTTCTGATATTCATATTGAAGCTAGTTTAACAACTTTATCATTAATTATTAAATTACTTGAAGATAGTTTTGATGAAACAAATAGTAATGATACTGAGCTTAAAATAAGCAATGCTATTGAGTTTTTCAAAGATTTAGAAAAATTAATAATAGGCAATGATTATCAAAAAATTCATACTATGCTTAATGAGTACAAATTCTTTAGTAAACCTAGAGAAACAATAAACAATGCTCATGAGTCAATTAGATTAAATCATGCAAAAATAAAAATAGAAATTGAAGATAATCTTAAACCATTATATAGGTTAAGTAATGATGAATATCTATATTTAATTTCTAATAATAACTTTAATATTAAATCGCTTCTTACTTATGTTGAAAAATATCATTTTATTTTAAATACTTTAAAAAAAGAAACTGGAATTTTAGAATTTAATGATTTAGAACAAGAGGTATTAAAGCTATTGTATTGTAATGATCAAGAAAGTGAAGTTGCATTAAGTCTTAAACCAAAGTTTAATGAAATAATGATTGATGAATATCAGGATACAAACTTAATTCAAGAAAAAATTGTTAGTGCTTTAGCTAATGGTTCTAATACTTTTATGGTTGGAGATGTAAAACAATCTATTTATAGATTTAGGAATGCTACTCCTCAACTTTTCAGTGATAAATATACTTTATATAAAAATAGTGATAATGGTATTGTAATTGATTTATCTGATAATTTCAGGTCTAAAAATGAGGTATTAGAAACTACAAACTTTATTTTTAAATCAACTTTTTCAAAAAATATTGGTGGTATTGATTATGATAAAAATAATCAACTTAACTTTGCTAATAAAGAATTAAACAATGAGGTAGGCGATTTTAAAACTAAGTTATTCTATAATATTACTACTAAAGATAATAAACTTAATAAAGCAGAAAAATATTTAGAATGTGCTAAAGCAATTGTTAATGAAATAAAGAAATTAGTAAATAATAATCGTGAGTATCGTGATATTGCAATTTTATTTAAACAACGTACCCATTCAAAACTTCTTACTAATTTGCTTACACAAGAAAATATTCCATTTATGATTCATGATAATAGTGGTTTTTATACTTCTTATGAGATTAGAGATTTACTAAATCTTTTAAAAGTGCTAACTAATAAAAATGATGATATTGCCATGTTGAGTGTGCTTCGCTCTTATTTCTTCAATTTAGATGAAAATGATTTATTAGAATTATCTTTAGTTGATGGTAAATTCTATTATGATAAGTTGAAAAACTCTAATTTCAAAGATGAATTTATTTTATTTAACGATTTATTAAATTATGCTAAAGATAATTCTCCTTTAAATATAATTAACTACATCTATGAAAAAACTACTTATATAAATTATATTATTAGTCATAATAACTATGAACAGTTTCTAATGAATATTTCTAGTATTAAAAAAATCTTAAATGAAAACCTTGATTATTACAATTCATTAGAATATTTAATAAAGGAACTTGATCAAAATATTTCTAGTAATTTTGATACTGCTAAGCCAGCAACTTTATCTGAAAAAGAAAATGTTGTTAATATTATGACAATTCATAAATCAAAAGGATTAGAATTTAAATATGTTTTCTTATTTGATGAAGGTAATATTCAATTTGATAATAGACATTTAAACTCATCAGTTAAAGCATATAAAAACAATCTTATTCTAAAGTATTTTGATTCATCACAAAAAACAACCTTGGATACAAATAAATCATTTAAAGAACCGCTTAGTAATTTAATTAGCTTTGCTAATAAAAAAGAAATTTTAGCTGAAGAATTGAGAGTTTTGTATGTAGCATTAACTAGAGCTAAATTGCAATTATATATATTTACTAATATTGATGAATCAAGATTACTTGATTTTAATACTTTTTTAAAAAATGAAAATGATTGGCTGATTAGTGAACCTATTATTCTTGATATTAAAAGAATGTTAGAACCAACTATTATAAGTTTTATCAGGCATAAAGATGCTCTTAAGTTTCGTGAAAGTGCCATAATAAATGCCCCTGATAATATTTATAAATACTACAACAATTTATTTGAATTATGCGAGTTTGATAATTCTTTATTATCTAATCAAGATTATATGCAAAATAATATTAATACATATAAAATACAGCATATTTCAAAAACAGATAATTCTCTAGTTAAACCATTAGAAAAAGTAGTGCCTTCAAGTCATAAACTTCCTGCATTAGATTTTGATAATATCAAGGAGTTTGATACTTTTAATCAAGGTAAAATGGTTCATAGAGTCTTTGAACTTTTGGATTTTACTTCATCAACTATTGAGAATGATCTTGAACAATTAATTAAAAAATATAATGTATACCAAAAAAATTATCAAGGTATTTTAGCATTTATCAAAAGTGATTATTTTAAAATTTTCAAAGATAATATTGTAAAAAAAGAATATAGTTTTTCACTTTTAAAAGATGGGCAATTAATTAATGGTATTATTGACTTATACATTGAAACTGCCAATGATGTTTATATAGTTGATTATAAAAGCGATAATTTAAGTCCAAGTGAATTGATTAAATCTTATCAAGAACAATTACATACATATAAGAAAATCATAGAAAAACAAACTTCAAAACAAATAAAGTGTTTGATTTATTCAACAATTAATCAACAATTTATTGAAATTTAAAAAGATAAGTGCTTCTACTTATCTTTTTTCAATACGAACAAATACTCTTGAACGTATTTTTTTCTTTTATTTAAATTTCTACTTCCTTTATAGGTATTATATTTTATCTTTTTAACTCTTAACTCTCCATACTTATTTAGGATTGCTTTTATATCATTTAGTGATAAAAACCCATCAGAATTATATGATAATATTAGATACTTACTATCTATATTTCTAATTAATTCTTCTAATTCATTTGAAATTTCATGTTTTTTATTATAACTTGAACGATTCCAATCATTTGGTATTCCAGATACTTTGCTCATCTTAGCATTAATTTCATTATTACATATAACATTTAACATAAAATAGTTTGAGCCGTATGGATGTTGATTATATGGTGGATCTAAATAAGCAATATCTAAACCTTTGAGCTGCTTTGCTGATTCTATTGCATCAAGACAACTAATTTTTACATCACATTCAAAATTACTAAAAACTGGTTTAACTAACTCAATTTTCTTAATAATTCTTGATAAAGCATTTTCGTTTGTTCCACCAAATTTTCCAATTTTAGTTCCACTATCTTTATAAAAACCTTTAAAAATACCAGCTGTATTAACATGAACAGATGCCATATTTAATAAAGGTGCTAAAAAAAATGGTTTCATTTCTTCTTCAACACTATCTATTTCATTTCTTATTGTATCAATTATCATAGCATTTTCTCTTGTATAGAAAACACGATCTTCTTCACTAATCTTTTCACCTTTTGGAGCGTAATTTTTAGTAATTATACCTTCAATGTATTCTTTATTTATTAGCTTTTTATTAATAATGTTAAAATAGTGATTATATTTTTCTTCATTAAAGGTTGATTTATTAGTTAAATAGCATTCATTTATAATATAGCTATATTGTTCCAAATCATTAACATATAACTTACTAGAGTGTTGTTTTAACATCCTAGCTACAATACCAGAACCTGAAAAAAAGTCTGCATTAACAGTCTTATCTTTTTTTAATTCACTTTGAATTTTCAATATTTCTTTTTCAATATATGGTAATAATAAACGTTTATTACCAATATAAGTTAAAATTTGTTTGTTTAAATACATTAAATTCTCTTCCATAAAACCACCCTATTAATCGTAATTATAGCATAAAAAAAGGGTTCTTTGTCAAGTGATGGGGGCTAGTCCAAAATCACATAAAGTATAATGAATCAGCCAGCATAGTTACAATTGTAACTATGCTTTTTTATTAA
>JARXZD010000025.1 GCA_029893765.1 Bacilli bacterium PM5-9 | reverse complement strand
TTTACATATTCAAAATATTAATGATAACACTTTTTACAATTACACATAAAAAAGAAGGTAACTTATGTTACCCCCTAATTATTGACAAAGCTCCATTTAAAATCACACTTTTAAAAGTAAAATTATTTAATAAAGATAATAACTTTTTTATTATGTTTTTTATTATTTATTGATAGTTTTAACAATTTCTTGATATGATTTATTGTTATCTTTCATCAATGCTAATAATTGTTCATTATTTAATACTTCTTCAAATAATGAGTATAAAGCTGTTATAGCCAATTCATCAGGCTCATCATAATTATTATTTATTTGCTCTTCAATTATTTCATTAAATAAATTATTTATTTTTTCTTTAAATTCATTTTGACTAGCATAATTTTTCTTTAATAATTCATTAATATAGCTAGATTCAGCAATTATATAATCTAAATCATGAATACTTATATTATATTGAGTATGGTATTTTTCAAAATAATCTAGTAAATCTTCTTTATTAGAAATATCACTATTATTTTGTAAAACATAGATTACTTCTTCTCTCATCATTTGCCATATCTCTTCATTTTTAATTCGATCTTTTGCCATTGTTTAATGTCCCTCCTTTGTTAGCATTTGCCACTATTATAATATACATTTGAGATAAAATCTATGTTTATTAAAAATATAACGCTTATATTACTTATCTAATTATTATATTTAATTTTATAAACATATTTTTCTAAAAATAACCCAATAATCAACGAAATACCCGAAAATAATATACAGAAAACAGAAATCATAAGTACAAATTTATTTGTCCCCAATTTTATAACATAGTTTAATGTAATAATATTCTCAATAGAAAAAACAAACTTAGTTAGTCCGCTTGAAATAATTAACGAAATAATTGATGGATAAAAAATAACATCATACTTTTTTTCTTTATCTAAGTTATTTTCCATATTAATATATTTATTATAAATTGGAACAACTAGCACTGCCATCACTGTAGTAACTATTGTATCAGTCACACAAATAAATATAACAAATAGTAAACATAGTGCTGATGCCCACAAAAAGGATCTAATCAGTTTTTTTCTACCATCCTTTATTATAATCTTCTCTTTTTTGTCTAATGATTTTCCAAAAAAAATTAAATAGTCAACAGCTATCCATATACAATTAACAATAGCAACTTTACATTTAAAATCAGATAATAATATATCTTTTGCATCAATAAGAGATCTATATAGAATTCCACTACTAAAGACTGCAATTGCCAATAAGATAACACTAAATTTTATATGATTTATATATTTTCTATTTACCTCTTCATTGTCTAAAACTATCCATATAAACCAATAATAATTAATTGCTAATATACATAACAACAAAGAACAAAAAATATTTGCAACTGAAACTTTACTTATAAAAATAATCATGTCTTCCATTTAACACCAACTTAATATTTTTTTGTTATAGATACACTTCAAAATAAAACTCTTTAAGTCTAATTTTAGATATTCATCTTAAAGAGTTAATATTCTACACTGTCATTAAATCAGTTTCTTTTGCTTTTGCGATCTCGTCAATTTTTTTAATCATATTATCAGTTAATGTTTGAACATCATCTTGATATCCTTGAACATCATCTTTTGTTAATTCTTTATCTTTTTTAATTGCATCATTAGCATCTCTTCTAATATTTCTGATTGCTACTTTTGCATCCTCAGCATATTTTGAAACATCTTTAACTAATAATTTACGACTTTCTTCTGTAAGTGGTGGAATATTTAATCTAACATTTTCTCCATCACTTTGTGGGTTAATCCCTAAGTTAGCTTCATTGATTGCTCTTTCAATTCCATCTACTAAAGTTTTATCGTAAGGCTTAATTAATAATTGCCTTCCTTCAGGAACAGTAATAGCACTTACTTGATTTAATGGCGTCATAGCTCCATAATATTCAACTTCAATTCCATCTAACATTGCTGGATTAGCACGCCCAGTTCTAATTTGAACTAAATTGTTTTCAAAACTTTCAATTGTTTTATTCATTTTATCTTTTGTATTATCTAAAATTATTTGACTCATTGCTTATCTCTCCTTTGTTATAATTGTTCCTTCTACTTCACCTAAAACTGCTTGCTTGATATTACCATGTTTATTCATATCAAAGACAACTAAATCAATATCATTATCCATGCACATAGCACTAGCAGTTGCATCGATAACTTCTAAGTTTTGTTCTAACATTTCCATGAAAGTTAGAGTATCGTATTTTTTTGCTGCATCATTTTTATTTGGATCACTATCATATACACCATCAGTTCCATTTTTAGCCATTAATACAGCGTCTGCATTAATTTCTGCTGCACGTAATGCTGCTGTTGTATCAGTAGAAAAATATGGTAATCCAGTTCCACCACCAAAGATAACAACTCTTCCTTTTTCTAAATGTCTTATTGCACGTCTTCTAATATATGGTTCAGCAACTTGATTAATTTGTAATGATGTTTGAACTCTACTATCAACACCAATTAAATCTAAAGAATTTTGAATAGCTAAGGCATTCATAATTGTTGCTAGCATTCCCATGTAGTCACCACTACTTCTTTCCATACCAATTTGCGTTCCAGTTTTTCCACGCCACAGGTTTCCTCCACCTACAACAATTGCAATTTCAACACCAGTATCTGCTGCGGCTTTAATTTCCTTGGCAATTTCCATAACATGCTCGCTAGAAATTCCAGTTTCATTTCCACCTAATGCTTCTCCACTTAATTTTAATAAAACTCGTTTATACATCTTAGTATAACCTCCTAAATTATCCAAATAAAAAGACACGAAAAGTGTCTATTATTTTGCATTTACTTGTGACATTACTTCTTCAGCAAAGTTATCTTCTTTTTTCTCAATTCCTTCTCCAACTCCAAAACGAACAACTTTTCCAATTGTTGCTTTAAGACCTTTAACAAAATCTCCAACAGTTTGATCAGAATTTTTAACAAATACTTGATCTACTAAAACGATTTCTTTTAATTGTTTATTTAATTTTCCTTCAACAATACCAGCCATTACTTTTTCTGGTTTATCTGCTGTTTTTGGATCATTTTTTGTAAGTTCTAATTGAATTTGTCTTTCTTTTTCAATAAAATCACTTGATACTTCATCACGAGTAACAAATTGAGGATTCATAGCAGCAACGTGCATTGCAACATCTTTTGCTCCCTCTTCTTCAGCTGTTCCATTTAATTCAACAAGAACACCAATTTTTCCACCCATATGTGAATAAGCACCAAAAGCAGAATTATCGTCTTTTTCAACAATTTCAAATCTTCTTAATGTAATTTTTTCTCCAATAGTTGAAGTTGCCTCAGCTAAAAATTCTTCTAATGATTTACCATCAATAGTAGTTTTCATAGCATCTTCTACATTAGCTGGATTTTCTTTTAATAAGTGTTGAGCAATTTTATCAATTAAATTAATAAAAGTTTCATTTTTCGCAACAAAATCTGTTTCTGAATTAATTTCAACAATAATTGCTTTGTTTCCTTCAACAATAATTTTTGTTAAACCTTCAGCAGCAACACGATCAGCTTTTTTAGCCGCTTTAGCAATTCCTTTTTCTCTTAGCCAGTCAATACTAGCTTGCATATCTCCATCATTTGCTTCAAGAGCTTTTTTACAATCTAACATTCCAGCTCCTGTACTTTCTCTTAACTCTTTAACCATTTGTGCAGTAATTTTCATAGTACTACTCCTCCTTATTTGTTATTTAAAAAATGAAGCAAAGAGCTTCATTTATATAGTTACTATTCAGCGTCTTCTCTTTTATTGTTTGGTGCTGTATGTTGTTTATGTGGACGACGATCTTGTGATGGCTCATCTTTAGTATAAGCAACTTGTAACACTCCACCTTTTGCTTCAATTGTAGCATCTGCCATTGCAGCAATAATTAATTTTACAGCTCTGATTGCATCATCATTAGCTGGGATTACAAAATCAACATCGTCTGGATCACAATTTGTATCGACAATACCAAATACTGGGATTCCTAATTTTCTTGCTTCTAATACTGCATTTCTTTCTACTTTAGGATCAACTACGAATAATGCATCTGGCATTTTTTTCATTTCTTTAATTCCACCAAGGAACTTTTCAAGTCTTTCAGCTTCTTTTTTAATTTGTCCTACTTCTTTTTTAGGTAATAAATCAAATGTTCCATCTTCTTCCATTTGTTCTATTTCTTTTAAACGATTAATTCTTTTCTTAATTGTTTTAAAGTTTGTTAGTGTTCCACCTAACCATCTTGTATTTACATAGAAAGAACCTGATCTAATTGCTTCAATTTTAACAGCTTCTTGAGCTTGTTTTTTAGTTCCAACAAATAAAACTTTTCCACCTTTTTCAGCAATCATTTTAATTGCTTTATAAGCTTCATCAATTTTTCTTGTTGTTTTTTGTAAATCGATAATATAAATATCATTTCTTGCTGTGTAAATATATGGAGCCATTTTTGGATTCCATCTTCTTGTTTGATGTCCGAAGTGAACACCTGCTTCTAATAATTTTTTCATTGATACTACTGCCATAATTTTTCTTCCTTTCTTGTTTAGACCTCTACTACTTCTAACACGCCCCAATCATTACTGACCACACGGTTTGTGAATCCATAGTATGTGTTTTTAATTTAACCTTAAATATTATATCACAATATATTAGAACACACAAGCCCTATATTTTTGGTAATTATCTCTAAAAGACTAGAAATTATTTAAAGATATGTGTATAATAGATATGATACTTATTTATGGAGGAATTACTTATGCGTAAAATTAAAAAATTACTGTTGATGCTTGCTGTTTGCTTTATCTCACTTGTTAATGTTAGTGCCGAAGAAAACAATGGAGTTACTACTAAAACTGCTGATAAAGTTTTTGAAAACAATACATCAACATCTCAAATATCATATGTTTTTAAAGAAGCTGAAACAGATAAATGGTATTTATTCTCAAAAATCGAAAAAACTGGATCTACAATTGATGGTTCATTTGTAGCAAAATCACAAACTATTTCTACATATAGTTATGATAATACTCAAACTTGTGAAAATCCAACTGAAACAACAACTAGTTCTTGTTCAAATTTAACATCAGAAATCAGTTATGTTGGAGACACAACAAAATATCCTTTAAAAGAGAAAAAATACTTAAATAATAAATTAGTTTCACAAAATGTTTATGTTAGAAAAAATAATTTAATTAGTGAGTATAGAACTTATACATATCACACTAATGGTAACATCAATAAATATACTCGTTATTATGATGGAGTAAATTTAAAAGATAATGTTGTTTCATATAATAAAATTTTTATTAAAACAACAAATGCTAAACAACAAGTTCTAAGTGTATTAAAATATGAACACAGTCAATTATGGAATGAAAAGAAAGCTACTGTTTTAGTTAGAAAAGAAACTTATTCATATCATAGTAATTCTAAGCTTAAACAAAGGAAAATTTTCAATAAAAGTGTTAAATACAATACTTACTCAAGTAAATATTATATAGCTTATAACAACAAAGGTATTATAACAAGAATGATTTCAAATAAATATGATACAAAAGGTACTCTTACTAAAAAATTAGACTACCGTTATAATAAAGCAGGACAATTAAAATCAAATAAAAATGGTAATGCTTATCGTTATACAAAAACATATCATAAAGGAAAAGTTGTTAAATCTTTAAAATATAAATATAATGCTAAAGGAAAAGCAAAATTAGTTAAATAATTTAACGCCATAACTTCTAAGTGTAACTTAGGAGTTTTTAATTGCCGATAATGTTTTAAAATGATATGCTAATTAAAGAAAGAAAAATGGAGGTCTTAGTATGATAAGAAAAGCTAATAAAAACGATAAAAGTAAAGTGTGTGATTTAATTTTAATGGCGTCATCTTGTCTATTTAGCGATGTTATTAAATCAGATGACTTACAAAAACAAAAAGAATTAGTAATGAAATTATATGATTTAAAAGATACAAAGTTTCACTATGAAAACATTGTTGTTTATGAACAAGACAATAAAGTAGTTGGTTGTATGGTATCTTATGAAGCTAATAAAGAAGTTGCTTTAAATAAAACTATGGAAGAATTTATTGATAATGGATATAAATTTGCTGTAGAAGGTATTCCAAATACTATTTATTTAGATTCTATGGCTGTTGATCCTGATTATCAAGGACTTGGAATTTCAAGAAAAATACTAGCTTATTTCACAGAAAACAGCACTAAAGATTTATCATGTTTAGTAGAAACATATAAAAAGGAAACTGAAAAATATTATCAAAGAGTTGGATTTGAAGTAGTGCAAAGAGTTAATTTATTTAATTGTGAATTAGATTCTATGATTTATAAAATTAACAAGTAAACATCTTTAATGTAAGTTTATATTATATTATTTAATGGAGGTGAATACTAATGGAACAATTAGAAAAATTTAAATTATATGATAATATCTTATGTATTGATTTAAAGTGTTTCTTTGCATCAGTTGAATGTATTGATTTGAAAAAAGATCCATTCACTTATGATTTAGTCGTTGCAGATAAATCACGTGGTAAAAGTAGTATTGTTCTTGCTGTATCTCCATCTCTTAAAAAGAAAGGTATTCCTGGTCGTTGTCGCATTTTTGATTTGCCAAAAAATTTAAACATCGATATTATCAAACCTAGAATGGCTCGATATATTGAAATAAGTAATCAGATTTTAAAAATGTATTTAAAGTATTTTGCAAGTAATGATATTTTAGTCTATTCCATTGATGAAGTTTTTATTGATATTACAAGTTATCGTAATTTCTATAAAAAGAATGCCTATGAAATAGCCTGTTTATTATTAAATGAATTAAAACAAATTTTCGGATTAACTGCTGCTTGTGGTATCGGTCATAACATGTTATTAGCAAAGCTAGCTTTAGATATTGAAGCTAAGCATAATCCTGATAACATTGCTACTTGGACTTATGATGATTTACCAACAAAATTATGGCCAATAACTAACCTTAATGAAGTTTGGGGAATTGGAAGAGGTTTATCTAAAAGACTTAAATTGCTTGGAATCAATAGTATGTATGATTTAGCTCATTATGATATTTATAAATTAGTTAAAGAATTTGGAATGATGGGCGAAGAAATATTCCTTCATGCTCATGGAATTGATGTTAGTAAAATTCAAGAACAAGATAATACAACAAAAAGAAAAGGATATAATGTTAATCATACTCTTTTTAAAAACACACCTAAAAACCAAGTAAGGCAATTAGTTAAAGAATTAGTTATTCAATTAGCTCACCGCCTTCGAACTGATAATAAAGCTACTTCAGTTATTCAATTATATATTGGTTATGCTAGTAATGAAGAACAACCATCATTTAGAATGCAAAAAAAATTAGAAACACCTACTATTGATTTAGCTACTTTATCAAACATTGTTATGAATATTTTTGATAAAGAAGTTTTAGATATAAGTATAAGAAGAATAGGATTATCTTTTTCTAAGTTAAGTGAGTTTGAAGGTGTTCAATTAAATATTTTTGAACAAGAACACGAAATAGATAATATTAACTTAGATTTTGCTTATGATATGGTGAATATTAAATATGGGCAAAATACTGTTTTTAAAGCTAGTGCATTAAGTGAAGATTCACAATTTTTTAAAAGGTCAAAATTAATTGGTGGTCACAATGCCAAATAATTATCCATTTAAGCCACGTGGTATTGTAAAATGGCATGCGTTTGCTGCTTTAATTAGTGGTGAAGAACAAAAACAAAATGCAACTACAATTAAAAATCTTGAAATTGAATTATTAGATGACAAACTAGCTCTTTTAGAAACAACAATTAATGATGCATTAAAAAACAATTCACTTCTAGCAATTAAATATTTAGAAAATAATCAAATTAATTATTTAGAAAGCACTATTATAAAATTAAACTCAATTGAACAAGTGATTGAATTTAAGGACATTAAGCTACAAATAAACCAAATTATTGATTTAACAATCATTTAGGAGAATGTACATGAAAAATAAAGTAAGCAGAGGATTTTTAACAGAGGAAATATTAAATGAAAATATTCTTTTATCAACACCCATTCTAATAAAACAGCTACATATAGATAATCCATCTAAAAGAAGTGCTGCTATTAATATTTTATCAAAAAGATCGGATCATGATTATGATCAATATATAGATACAATATTAGAAATGTTAAAACATGAGAAAAGTTTATATACAAGACTAGAAATAACTTCTGTTTTAGAAAAAGGAAATGAAACAACTATCAAAAAAATGATTAATTACTTAGGAGAAATAGGATGTAATCAACATAAAATTTTACCAAATGTTAGTTCAAAGAAAAAGAGTTATCCTTTAGCTCGTGATTTAATTGCACGTACTTTAGCTAAAACTAACCCTACCTATATTGATTCATTATTTAATGTATTAAATAGTAATGATGTTAATAAAATTCGTGAAGTAATTGATGCAATAGGTTATCAAGTTTTTTATAATCCACAACTAGCAAGCAAACAAAGGTACCAGACAATTATTAATACAATTAATCTATACAAGGACGAGATTATAATGTGGAAATGTTTAACTTGCTTATCAGCCTTTAAATTAAATGATTGTTATAATTATTTAACTACAATAAAAAATGATACTACTTTGCCAGAAATCATTAGACAAGAAGCAACTCGCTCTTTAAATATCATAAAATAAAAAGAAGATTTAATTCTTCTTTTTTGCTTTTCCACTAATTTCATCAATACTAATTTTAAAAACATAAGTAGCTTTATAAGCATTTTTAAGCGAAATATCAAACTTATCCATAAAATCAGGTAAATATTTTTCACATAATACTTTTAATGCTTCAATTTTTTCATCATCATCTTCAACAACTAGATACTTACCAAAGATAATCACACTTTCAAAATATGTTGAAAAATCATTCTCAGGTTCTTCAAAAACTGGTTGTGTTTTTCCAACAACTGTAAATGATACCTTATCATTGATTTTCATATTATCTAATTTATGACCAGATTTAGCACAATGACAATAAATATAATCATCATGTAATACATAAGAAATTGGCACACCATAAGGCTGATTATTTTCATCAACACTTGCTAATACACCATACTCTCCTTTTTCAAGAATTTCTAAAGTAGCTTTATCACTTAATTTTCTATCTTTTCTTCTCATTTCATGTTTCATAATTACTACCTCCTAATTGTCATAATTATAACATGCACTATAAATGATAACTAGATATCTAAAGAAATTTGTTGATTATCACTTAAAATTGATTTAGTATCTTTTCTTTTAATAATTATCTCATTATCTATTTCATCATTTAACAAAAGTGAATTACTATTATGTTTTGTCTTTATAGATGAACTTTTTGCATAACAATACCTACAATCATTTAAACAAGTACTATAAGTTCCAATATCAATACATTTAAGACATAAGCACTCATCTCTTGTTTTATCTAGAGTATCTTTTATAACCTTACGCTTAGTAATTTGTTCAATTAACTCTTTATCAATACAACTATTTTTTTCAATTCCAAACATTGTTAAATCTATTGCTTCAGCACAGGTTGTCAGTTTTAAATTATATTTGTTTGTAATTTCAACAAACTCTTTAACCAACAACATAATCTCATGATATTTAGGGGTTCTTAAATTATTATCGTTTAAACTTTTATTAATATGTTGATATTCATCTAAAAAACTAATTACTATTTTATTAGTATATTGATGTAATTGCTGACAAAGTTTTTCAAACATTTTAAGATGATAAGCTATAGTATATTTATCAGTAATAATAATTGGATCATACCTTAAAATAACACGCTCTTTACCAAGCTTCTTACTCAATTCAATAAAATTATTGATAATTTCTTTTTTTGAATGCTTTAAAATTTCAATATCTGTATGATAAGAAGTTATTGTATAGTGAAAATAATAATCATAATCTAAGCTATCAATTATTAAAAGATATTGCATAAAATCAATCGCATCCTTTGTCCAAAAAACAATGCAATCTAAATTATTTTCAATTTCAATTAATGATATTTGTTGATGATTATAAGGATTTCTAACATAAAACTTTTTATCTAACAACCTTTTTATAAACCACTCGCCATAAAAAGCAGGTATATCACTTCTTCTTGAAACACTTAAAATCATCTAATCACTCCTAATCTAAATCAACTATTTCAGTTGCAATATTAGCTAAAAACTCTTGATCATGTTCAACAAACAATAATGTTGGTTGATATTCTAAAATAAGATTCTCTAATTGAATTCTTGAAATAATGTCCAAATAGTTTAAAGCCTCATCCCAAATATAAAGATGTGCTTCTTCGCATAAACTTTTAGCAATCACTATTTTCTTTTTTTGACCTGCACTATACTCTTCAATATCTTTAGTAAATTGATTCCTTGAAAAGCCTAATTTTCTTAAAATACTTTTAAACTTAACTTCATCAATATTATTATCAGTAATAAAATCAGCTAAATTACCTTTTAATATTGATGTATCTTGTATAACATAAGATATTTTTAAATTACTAGCTTTATTTAATGTTCCAGAAAAGTCAATATTCTCACCATTTATCAACTTGATAATACTTGATTTACCACTACCATTTTTACCTACCAAAGCCACTCTTGAACCTTGTTCAATTGTAAATGAAAGGTCATTTACAATAACTCTATTATCATAACATATCGTAACACCACTTAATTCAACCAATTTTTTATTATGATGTTTTAGATAAGATATTGATAAGTTTTCAATTACATCAACCTCTTTTAATAAACCTTTCTTTTCATTCAAAGCTTTATCCCTTCTTTGTTCAGTTGATTTAGCTTTTTTCATCATTTTTGCTGCCATTGCACCAATATGCCCTTTATCAGGTTTTACTCCTTGATCTAATTTTTTATTGCCATTATTTTTACCACGATGCTTTCTTTTTTCAATAACATTTGACCATGAACTAGTTCTTTTACTTGCTAAATCAAGTCTTTTTATATCTTTTTTTAATTTTTCATTTTGCATCAATTCGAAGTTATCCTGATTATCTTTATTAGTTTTCCATGTTTCATAATTACCTTGTTGAATATCAATTTTATAATTATTTATTGACATAATATGATCAATACAATTATTAAGAAATTGACGATCATGAGATACTAAAATAAAACCAGTTTTGCTTTTTAAGTAATCGCTAACTATCTCTCTACCTCTAATATCTAAATGATTAGTTGGTTCATCAATTAATAGGAAACTATTTTCTTTTAAAAACAATATCAACAACATTACTTTTGTTTGTTCACCATTACTTAAACTAGAAAAATATTGATATAAAATATCTTCTTCTAATTCAAGTAAATTCATTTCTTTTTTTATCTGCCATAATTCTATGATTGGCAGATAATCTTCAATTATATTGATTGTTAAATCATTTTTATCAATGATTTCTAATGGAAAATATTCAAATGCTAAATTACTTTCTATTTTCCCTTTATATTCATACTTATTTAATAATAGATTTAATAGTGTTGTTTTACCTTTTCCATTCTTTCCAATTAACCCTAATTTCCATGAACTGTCCAATCGGAATGAGACATTATCAAAAATAAGTTCATAGTTAGTATCATAAGAAAAAGTTAAATCTTTTATATTTATTAACGACATTTTTCATACCTCCAAAAAAAATAAACTACAAGAAAATTTAATCCTGTAGTCTAAAAAGTATAAAAAAAGTTTTAATAAGTTAGATAAGATTACATTTTCTTGTTTTGAGCACAATAAAAATATCATTTTATCCGCTCGTCTTTTTAACAAGAAATTGTATACATCTTATCACCTCTTTTTAAATTATATCACTTTTTTAATCAAATGCAAATTTTTTTAAATTTTAATTTTGCTATAATCACTAGCTATCAAGCCAAATATAAAACAATCTTTATAGCTTCCTTTATGATAATAAAATTGTTTTAAGTACCCTTCTTCAATAAATCCACATTTCTCTACAACTTTTTTTGATGCTATATTATCAGCATAAATATAAACTTCAACTCGATTTACAAATTTATTGTTAAATAAATCAGCTACAACACAATCTACAGCTTCACTCATATATCCCTGATTCCAATACTTATATTTTAAAGCATATCCTAAATTAACTTTGTTGTGATCTTTATCATAAATACATCCAATTGAGCCAATACATTCATTATTATCTTTTTTGATAATCGCTAAAGAGCCATTTAGCATTAACATCTCTTCAATTACATATTTACTTTCAGTTAAGTCTTGATGTGTTTTGAAATTCATTAACTCACTTACTTTTGGATCACTACCCCATTCATAAACATCATGAACATCATTAACTTCAAATTCTCTAAGTAATAATCGTTTTGTTTCCACAATAGCACCTCCAATTTTCAAAAAATTTTATTAATTAGTTACCACTTATCAATCAAATCAAACATTTTTGGATTTTTATATATAATCTCTTTTCCTACTTGTTCTTGGATTAAAAAACCATTCTCAACTAGTTGTTTCAAATAAGATGTAGCAGTATTTCTTGATATTTTTAAATAATTTCTAAAGTACTCATTTTTAGTATAAAATTCAAAATATATTGCTTCCACTAACTCTTGCGAATATATTTTAGGCAATTTTTCTTTAATTAAATTTTCTGATTTTTCCATTTCTGAATTAATTTCATTAATTAAATTAATTGTAAAGACCGATGTTTCCTTAATAGCATTCATCATAAAAACAATAAATTCTTCTATATTTTCAATATCTTGTTGAGTCTCACTAAATAACTTATAGTATTCTTGTTTATTTTCATTTATGTACTTACTTAAATAAATTATTGGTAATTCTAACTTGTTTTTTAATAACAGATATATTACATTTAGTATTCTTCCGGTACGACCATTTCCATCATAAAAAGGGTGAATCATTTCAAATTGATAATGAATTAATGCCATATTTATCAGTGGATCGTATGTAGTGTTTAAATCATTTATATATTTTTCTAAATTATCTAAGTACTCTATTATTTCTAAACTACTTTGAGGAGGAGTATGAACAACTTCTAACGTTTTCATATTTTTTATGACTGTTCCTGGTAATTTTCGTATTCCACCTTTGTTAGGCTCAATTATTTTTTGAATTGAAACTATGTCATTTGTTGTAATCATTTCTCTTTTTTTAACTATTTCACTAGCATAGTTAATTGCTTCTCGATACCTTAATACTTCTTTAGCGGATTGATTATCATACTCACTTGTCATTTCTTTATATAATTCATCGTATGTTGTGAAAATGTTTTCTATTTCTGAAGATGCTTTTGCTTCACCAAGTATTACAGCATTTAAAAGAATTTTAGGATTTGGAAGCAACTTTAAAACACCGTTTAATTCACCTATTTTATTGTTAGCTTCACTTAAATGTAATAATATATTCACTTTATTCAAATCAATTTCATACGGAAGTTTGCGCACGATAACCACCTCATGCCCAAATTATAACATTTTTTGGGCACGTTATCAATATTATTTTCGCTTAATTGGGCACGTTATTAAAACATGCCCAAGTTTTTAATTTTTTTGGGCACGTTGTATTTTAAATTGAATACCCCTTTTCGATTTTACTCGATACCCTACTGAGATGATAACATCAAGATTATAATGTTCAATATTTCTTTCAACATCTCTTAATTTTCCAGTATGACTATCAGCTTCTTTTTGAACTATCGCAAAACTTGCGACAGTTGAGTCATCTTTTTCTAATTCTTCTTTTAAAACATTATTTATATGCTTACCAATAGTTTTAATATCTCTATCAAATAGTTCTGCAATTTGTTTTCTTGTTAGCCAGACTGTTTCTTCATTTGGACTTACATTAACATCTAATTCAAATTTATCATCAACAAATGTTACAATTTCTTTTTTAATCATCTTTAATACTCCTTCCTAATTATAATGAGTATTCTTTATATAGTTAAACTTGTTAACAGTTTAAATAATTTTTTCTTTTTTTATTTTACTTAAAATTTCCAAGTCACATCTACTCATGTTTGAAACAGGATTATAACCTTCTCTTTCAAAAAAAGATACTTGTTTTTTTATAATCTCTATTGCTTCATCAAGAGAGTATCTTGCAATACCAATTAATAATTCTTGTTCATACTCAACATAGCTTGGACTTGTATACTCTTTAATATCCGCAACATAATACGAATGAATTGTTAGTTTATTGTAATTGATATAGCGATTATTATTAGTATACTCTTTCATATTTTCAAGATGCTTAAGATTAGTAATAATTAAACCACCCTCTTCAGCAGCTTCTTTTTTAATCATTTCTTCTTCATTTTCAAAGTAATGATAACCACCACCAATGCTCATTAAAAAAGTATGTTTTTTATCAAAAGTATAACCATTTAATAAAACAACTTTATTATTTTCTCTAATGATTGCTCTAACACTAGAACGATAAATATTAATTGGCTCTAGTTTTTCAGTTGAAAAATTTATCATATTATCATCTTTAGCATTATATAAAAGACTACTAACTTTTTCCATTGGTAGTCCCATAATATTTGAAAAAGATCCTTCATAGCTATATTGAACATATTTATGGATATGTTCAATCATTAATGCACCAGCAACCTCTAAATAGTTATCATTATCTCTTAAATACTCTATTATTTTTTCATCACTTATCTCATTAAAAATAATTGAAGAAGTTTCAACAAAATTATGAATATCATTATTATGCGAAAGATAAACACCACTCATTACTTTAATTGTCTTATTTGATAATGATTTAATCATCGAAAAAGCCTCGTTATAATTTTTAGGTTTATTTAAAACTTCATTATCTACAACAACTATTGTATCAGCACAAATTAAGATATCATTTTCTGCATCTATTTTTGGTAATAATGCCTGAGCTTTTTTGTAAGCTAAATATTTTACATTTTCTTCAATACTTTTATCTTGAACAAATGTTTCATCAATGTTAGCACTCATTACTTCTATTTCAGCATTATATAAACGCAACAATTGATATCTAACCTTTGATTGACTACCCAATACTAACATCATTGCACCACTTTCTGAAAAATATAAATTATTGTTAACCATAACATACTACTTAATAAAATAATTAAATAAAATTTAATTTTATTTATTTTGTGATTAAATATAACCATTCCTAAAGCAACTCCAATAAAACCACCAATTATAGATACAAAAAATAATTTATTTTCACTAACTCGTTCCTTATTTTTTATCGCATTTCTTTTATCAATGGCCATCAAAACAAAAGAAACAACATTAATAAAAATCAAATAATAAACTATCAACAATTTTATTTACCTAAACAAAATCGTGAAAATAACTCATCTAATAGACTATCTTGGTATTTTTGACCTAACAATTCTTGAAGATATTCATAAGATTGTTCTAAATCGGATACAATAATATCACTTGGCATATTATCATTAAGTGCCATAATAGCACTATCAATCGCATCATCAACTTGATTTAATAATGCAAGATGTCTTTGATTTGATAGAAATAATTTTTCATTATTTAAATCAACATCTAAATCTAATTTATCAACAATAGCATGTTTTAACTCTTCAATATCATTATTTAAAGCACTTATTTTAATGCCATCTACTTCGTGTTTATTATTTAAATCACTTTTATTTATAACTACTAACATTCTTGGATCATTTTTATTTATCAAATCTCTTTCAAAATCATTTAGCTGAGTATTACTATCTAAAACTAGAATTATCAAATCAGCTTCATTAGATGCCTGTAGTGATTTTTCAATACCAATACTTTCAACTTTATCATCAGTATCCCTAATCCCTGCAGTATCCAAGAAAATTAAATTAATACCATTTAACATATAATCAGCTTCGACAATATCTCTAGTTGTTCCTTCTATATTAGTAACAATAGCTTTATCTTGTTCTAAAAAAGCATTTAATAAACTTGATTTTCCTGCATTCGGACGACCAATAATCGCAATTTTAACACCATTTTTTATCATATTTGATGTCTTACTGTTATTAATTATTTCCATAATTTCTGATTTAAAATCAATTAAACTTACTTTAATTTCATTGTTTGTTAGCTCTTTAACATCATCGTATTCTGGATAATCAATATTCACTTCAATTTGAGCAATTATTTGTAGTAACGATTCTTTAAATTCGTTAATTAATTTTGTCGTTTGTTTACTTAATCCTGACATAGCTAGTTGAGTAGCTTTTTCATTAGTTGCTTCAACCATGTCATTAATTGCTTCAACTTCAAGCATATCAATTCTACCATTCAAATAAGCACGCTGTGAAAACTCACCTGGGTTTGCTAGCCTAGCGCCTTTAGATAAAACTATGTTCAAAATCTTTCTTGTGATTGCTATTCCACCATGAGTATTTATCTCAACAACATCCTCACAAGTGTATGTTTTTGGTGCTTTAAAAACACTAACAAGTACCTCATCAAGTTTCTTGTCGCCTTCAATTATATATCCATAGTTAATCGTATGACTTGCTACTTTTTTCAAATCACGACTAAATATCCCATTAACAAGCTCAATACTTTCAGGTCCACTTATCCTAATAATCGAGATTGCGGACTTCATATTTGGTGTTGCTAAAGCAACTATTGTATCATTTATCATATTATCACCACTTAAATTATATCATATTATTACACAGTATTTCTTTATATTTTACTTTTGTTTCTTTTAAAAAACATTATATATATTTCATTAATGTTAATTTTTTTTATTTTTTTCTTGCAATGACAAAAAAGATTGCGTATAATGAAAAACAAGTTATCAGAAGGGAGCCAATAATTATGAAACAAAACAATATTATTTTTATTGGTATGACTACGACATCATAAATCAAAGGCTCATTTATATATTAAATGGAGTCTATTTACGATTGTGGTAGTCTTCATTCAACAAGCTATGTAATGAAGATTACATAGCTTTTTATTTTGAGGAGGTATTATTATGAAATATTATGGAACTAGAACTAATGAAGTAGTAGATAGTGTCGAAGCTATTTTAAACTCTTTTGATAGCGCAAAAGGTTTATACTTACCTACAACAATAACCTCATTAGATTTAGAATCACTTTTAAATAAATCTTATCAAGAAGTTGCTTTTGAAGTTTTAAAACCATTTTTTGATGAGTTTGATGATGAATTAGTTGAGGTGCTTGCTGATGCATATAATAAAGATAAATTTGATTTTGAAAGTATTATAAAACTTAATTATCAAAATAATTATGGTTATCTTGAATTATATCACTCACAAACATCTGCCTTTAAAGATTTTGCATTAGCTTTATATCCTTATTTAGTTAAGCTTGCATTAAAGAAAAAACACTCAAATAAAAAGGCACTAATTTTAAGCGCAACCTCCGGTGATACTGGTAAAGCTGCTTTAGAATCAGTCAAAGATATTGATGGTATTGAAATACTAGTGCTTTACCCTAACGATGGTGTTAGTAAAATTCAAGAACTTCAAATGAAAACTCAATTAGGTAATAATGTTGATGTAATTGCGATTAATGGAAACTTTGATGATGCTCAAACTATTGTCAAAGATGCTTTTAACAACCCTGAATTACAAAAGCGTGCTGATGAAAATGGTTATCATTTAATTAGTGCAAATTCGATTAATGTTGCAAGATTATTACCACAAATTGTTTATTATGTAAAAGCTTATTTAACTTTAGTAGAGGATAAAGTTATTAATATGGGCGAATTAATTAATATTAGTGTTCCTACAGGAAACTTTGGTAATATCTTAGCTGCTTATCTTGCAAAACTAATGAATGTTCCAATTAATAAGTTAATTTGTGCTACTAATGACAATGATATTCTTAATGATTTCTTTAAAACTGGTGTTTATGATATTAACCAGCGTAAGCTAATTAAAACATCTGCACCTTCTATGGATATTATAATATCTTCTAATCTTGAAAGATATTTATGTTTGAAGTTAGGTCATCATCGAACTAAAGAATTATATGATGATTTACAAAATAAAGGGAAATTTAAAATAACTGATAGTGAATTAACCTTATTAAATGAGGATATCACTACTGTTCATGTTAATGAAAATAAATTAAAAGATGAAATAAAAAACGAATTATCTAAAGAAATACTATTAGATCCACATACTGCAATCGCGAAAGTTGCTGCTAATAAATTTCTTAATGATGATATCTATACTTTAGTAATCGCTAGTGCTTCACCATTTAAATTTAGCGATACTATTGAAAAAATAATTAATAAAAATAAACTCAAGGAGATGATTAATATGGCTATGCCAAATAATTTAAAAGATTTAAATAAAAAAGAAGTAAGATTTAATAAGGTATTAGATAAAGATGAGGTTTTAGATTATGTTGAAAATAAACTAGATAATGATAAAGCTTTTATCATTCGTGTTCCTGCAACAACTGCTAACATTGGTTGTGCCTTTGATTGTGCTGGTATTGCTGTTGCATTATATAATGAATTTAAATTTGATTTTAATTATGATGGTTTTAAAATAATTGCTGATAATGGTGATTTTGTTGATAAAGAAAACAATATGGTTTATCAAACTTATAAAAATATTATTGAAAAATATCATAAAGAAGTTCCTGAAAACTTCTATTTAGAAATTTCAAGCAACATTCCAATTGCTCGTGGTTTAGGTAGTAGCTCTACTTGTATTTTAGCTGGGATAATTGCTGCAAATATCAACTTAGATTTAGGTTTATCTCAAGATCAAATGATGTATGAGGCATGCTTAATAGAGGGTCATCCTGATAATGTCGCTCCAGCTTTTTTAGGTAGTATGGTAAGTGCTGTAATGGATAAAGGCAGAATTCACTACAACAAAATTGATGTTGCTCATAATTTAGATTTCTATGCTTCTATTGATCCATATGAATTAGAAACAAAAGTGTCACGTGCTGCCTTACCTGATAGCATTGATTATAAACAAGCTATTTTTAACATTTCTCGTGCTGCTTTATTATTAAAAGCATTTGAAGATGGTAATCAACAACAACTTTCATTGGTTAGTGATGATGCAATTCACCAACAATATCGACTTGATTTAATTAAAACTAAAGATCATACTTTTGATTTATTTAATAAAGGTGATTTTATAACTTATTGGATTAGTGGTGCTGGTTCAACAATTATGTTGTTAGCTGATAGAGATAGTTATAAACAAAATAGACAAGCTATTAATGATTTAGATCATTTAGATGTTCGTAAACTTGAGGTTGACCGTGTTGGCCTTAGAATTCAATATGTTTAAATGTTAATTTAGTTATAATTGATGTATAAATATATCAAAACTAACGACTAAGTATTTAAAAATTATTACAAATAAAATAAAAGCTCATTTAATCTTAATTGACTAAATAAGCTTTTTCTTGGAACTATAATATTAATTAGGGGGTAACCCTTAAAAGGTATTATAGTTTTTTTACATTATAAAAGACAAAAACCTTTTTCCTTGTTAGAATTAAG